>JAYUMO010000247.1:0-23892 GCA_043762555.1 Gemmatimonadaceae bacterium
CTGCTCGTGCTGATCGCCTTCCTGATCGGGCTCGGCTACACGAATCATCCGGCCGGTTTCCTCGTGGCGCCGGCGGTGGGCGTGGCCGTGCTCGCGCGCCGCTGGCAGACGGTGCTCCGCTGGCCGCTCGTCGTGGGCGCGCTGCTCGCGATGGGGCTCGGCCTCACGGTGTTCGCCATCGAGCCGATCCGGAGTGCGCATTTCCCCGCGATCAACGAGGGGGAGCCGACGGGTTGCACGACGAAATTCGCGTGGTCGTGCACCTTCTCGAAGACCACCTACGAACGGCTCAAGGCCAACATCAATCGCGATCAATTCGGCAAGCCGTCGCCCCTCACGCGCCAGGCGCCCTTCGGCGGCCAGCTCGGTATGTGGTGGCACTACTTCCGCTGGCAGTGGCTGCGCGACCCGTACACCAGTCAGCCGGGGCTGCAGAACGGACTGGCGATCCTTTTCTTCTTGCTGGGCTTGCTCGGCGGCGTCGCCCACTGGAAACGAGACCGGTTGAGCTTCTGGTTCTTCGGGCCGCTCATCTTCACGGTCACACTGGCGCTCGTCTTCTACATGAATTTCAAGTACGGCTACTCGCAGGCGCCCGAGCTCGGCAACAGCGTGCCGCGCGAGGTGCGCGACCGCGACTATTTCTACCTCTGGAGCTTCTCGGCGTGGAGCGTATGGGCGGCGCTCGGACTGGTCTGGCTCTGGGAGGAGGTCGCGGCGGTCTTCTCCGGTGGCGACGGCACCGCGAAGGACGCCGGGAACGGCGCTCCGCGATTCCCGACGAAGAGCTGGCTGCTCGCGAGCCCGATCCTGCTGGTGGCGATCATCCCGCTCCTCGGCAATCTGCACAGCGCGCCGCGGCGCGGCGACACGTTCACGCGCGACTGGGCGATGGACGTGCTCAATTCGGTGGAGCCGTACGGGATCCTCGTCACGAACGGCGACAACGACACCTTCCCCCTCTGGTACGCGCAGGAGGTGGAGGGGATCCGGCAGGATGTGACCGTCGCCGTCACGTCGCTGCTCAACACCGACTGGTACGTGCGGCAGATCGTGCGCCGCCCGCCGCGCCCCTACGACGCCGCGACGGGACCGGCGATCTACCGCGGCCAGACGTGGCCCGTGCCCACGGTGCCGCCGCTCACGCTCACGCTCGACCAGGCGGACGCCGTGCAGCCGTACATTGAATTTCACGAGGCGCGCACGTTCGTGAAGGACTCGATCACCGCCGTGCTGCGCCCTGGCGGCTATTCGCGCGACCAGATGCTGGTGTTGCGCATGGTCCACGACGCCTTCCCGCAGCGGCCGATGTACTTCACGTCGGCGGGTTACGGGCAGACGCTCGGATTCGGCAAGTACCTGGTGCAGCAGGGGATCGTGACGAAGCTGAATCCCGTGCCGCCGCCGAACCCCTCGCCGCGCTACGTGCCGGTGCAAGGCTTCGGGGCGATCGATCTGCCGCGGTCGCTCGCGCTCTGGGATTCGGTGTACGCGGCGCCGCGGACGCTCCTGGCGATGGACCGTTGGGTGGATCGCGCGAGCACCGACATCCCGCTCCGCTATGTGGTGACGGCCGCGGTGATCGGGGAGGCGCTCAACGAGAGGGGGGATCCGGCGGCGAGCCAGCGCATGGTGACCGCGGCACATCGACTCGCGAACGCGGCGCGCTTGAACGAGGTGCTCGGCCAGCCGAAGCGCGTGGAGTGAACGACCGCACGTCGGCACCGGCGCCGCCCGCGCGCACGCGCGCCGATGCGTGGGCGCCGTGGGGGTTCGCGATCGCGGTGCTCGTGGTGCTGCTCGCGCCGCCGCCGCCGATGCCGGTGGGCGTCTTCTACGACGACGGGATCTATCTCGACCTCGCGAAAGCGCTCGCGTCGGGCGCGGGATATCGCCACCTCGCGCTGCCCGGCGCGCCGGCGGGAGTGCACTATCCGCCGCTCTATCCGCTCTGGCTCGCGCTCTGGAGCTTTCTCCGTCCGGGCGTCCTGTCGATCGGCGTGCTCGCCTGGCTCAAGCTCGGGAACGTGCTGCTCGCCGCGGCGAGCGTCGTCCCCTGGGCGCGCTGGGGGGCGCGTCGGTTCGGGCTACCGTGGTTCGTCGCCGGACCCGCCGCCGCGATCGCGGTGCTCCTCGTCCCCGCGCGTGCGGTCACTAGCACGCTCTTCTCGGAGCCGCTGGCGTGGCTGATGCTCGGACTCGTGTTCGATCTGGCGGATGACACCGACGACGGTCGCGCGCCGTCGACCATGCGAGCGCTCGCCGCGGCCGCCTTGGCGTCGCTGCTCCCGCTCGCGCGCACCATCCTGATCCCGGTGACGCTCGCCGTCGCCTGGCGCTTGGCCACCGAGAAGGGGAACCCGGTGGCGATGCGCCAACGGGAGGCGACGCTCGCCGCGTTCATGCTGCTCCCCGCGCTCGCGTGGGTCGCGTGGACGCGGGAACACGCGCACGAGATCCCGGCCGCGTGGATCGGGAGCTACGGGAGCTACAGCGGGATGTGGCGCGAGAGCGTGAGTGGCGCGGGCGATCTCATCGCGCTCGTCGTGGCGCAGCTCGGCGGCATCTGGCACGTCGCGCGACAGGTCTGGGGGAGCGCGGGCGCCGTGCTCGCGCTCGTGCTCTGCGCGCTCGGCCTCTGGCGGCTGCGCGGCTGGCGCTCGGTGTCCCTCTTCGGAACACTGGGCTACTTCGCGGCGGTGGTGATCTGGCCGATGTCCCCCGATCGGTTCCTCTGGGGGATGCTGCCGCTGGTGACACTGCTGCTCGTCTCCAGCCTCCGGGCGATCCCCGGCGAGTCGCGGCGGCACGGCGTGGTACGGACCGCGATCGTGCTCGCGGCGCTCGCGCTGCCGCTCGAGCGCTGCCGCGTGGTGAACACGCACGGCTACGCGAACGCGGGGTGGATCGTGCCCCAGCGCAGCGCGACGCAGGACTATGCGCCGGTGGTGCGTTGGGCCGCGACGCTGCCGCGCGATGCGCTCATCCTCACCGCGAACGATCCGCTGGTGGCGCAGGCGACGGGCCTCCACGCCGCCCCCCTGCTCTCCCCCGATCTGCGCGAGATGCGCGGCGCGCCGGCGCTGCGCTCGCCGGCCGAGCGGGTGACGAGGAGCGCGTGCGCGGCCGGCGCGGGGTGGATGGTGGTGATCGACACGCTGGACGAAGCGGGCGCCGCCGTCGCGGCGATGGCCCGCGAGCCAGCGAGCCCGGTGCGGCTTGGCGAGACCGTGCGCCTCGACGGCGCGCGCGCGGCGGTGCACTTTCGGTGCGCGCGATAGAGACAGGTATTTGAGGCGACTTCCTCCCGGAGAGTGACTGTGAACAGAGTCTTGCGGATCGTCGGCGGCATCCTGTTCCTGCTCGGCGGCGCCGCGAGCGCCCAGGTCACCGCGATCAAAGCCGGGCGCTTCATCGATGCCGACGCGGGCACCGTGCTCACCGACCAAGTGATCCTCGTCAAGGACGGGCTGATCGAGGCCGTCGGGAGCAAGCTCGCGATCCCCAAGGACGCGAAGGTCATCGACCTCTCCGGCATGACGGTGATGCCGGGGCTGTTCGATATGCACAGCCACCTGGTGGCGCCGTGGACCACCGATCCGGAGCCGCTGCACGAGCTGGAGCGTACGGCGGCGCAGGAGGCGTACATCTCGATCCCGAACGCGAAGACGGTGCTCCTGGAGGGCTTCACGACCGTCCGCGACGTCGGGACCTATCGCGCGCTGGTGGACGTCGCGATGCGAGACGCGATCGCCCAGGGGATCTTCCCCGGGCCGCGGATGTTCGTCGCCGGCGCGTACGTGACGATCACCGGCGGCGCCGGTGCGATGACCGGCATGGCGCCCGACATCACCCTCCCCTGGGACCTGCGCTACGGCGAGGCGAACAGTCCGTGGGAGGCGCGCCAGCGCGTGCGCATGCTCGCCGGCCAGAACGTGAACGTGATCAAGGTGCTGGTCACCGGCGCGATCCTTACGCACAACAGCAACCACATGGCGCGCGAATTCACCCTCGAGGAGCTGAGCGCGATCGTCGATGAGGCGACCAACTTCGGACTCAAGGTGGCCGCCCACGGCCACAACGTGAACGGGATCAAGAACGCCGTGCGCGCGGGCGTCAGCTCGATCGAGCACGGCAGCTTCCTGGACGACGAAGTGATCGCGATGATGAAGGAGAAGGGGACCTATCTCGTGCCGACGCTCGAGGTGCACAGCTGCATCCAGTCGAACAGCGCGCTGCCGAAGGATTTCCTGGCGCACGACAGCGTGGCCGCGATCCACATGGAGAGCTTCCGCCGCGCGGTGAAGGCCGGCGTGAAGATCGCCTACGGCACCGACAACGCCGTCTGCGGCTTCCGCTTCCCCGGGCGCGAGTTCGATCTGATGGTGAAATACGGGATGACGCCGATGCAAGCGCTGCAGGCGGCCACCGTCGCCGCCGCCGATCTCCTCGGGCAGAGTAAGGTGACCGGCTCGATCAAGCCCGGAAAGTACGCGGACATCGTCGCCGTGAAGGGCGATCCGCTCAAGGACATCGCCATCATGCAACACGTCCACTTCGTCATGAAGGGCGGCGTGGTGTACAAGCAGGAATAGGAGCGGGGCCATCGAGACACGAGTCCACTATCTGGAGGGATCGACATGAGGTGCTTCTCCCGCCTGCGGGCGATCGTGCTGCTCCTTGGTCTTGGCGGCGCCGCTGCCAGTGCGCAGGTGACGGCGATCAAGGCCGGCCGATTCTTCGACGCCGACGCCGGGGTGATGCTCACCAACCAGGTGATCCTCGTGCGCGGCGGCACGGTCGAAGCCGTCGGCGCGAACGTGAGCATCCCGAAGGGCGCGAAGGTGATCGACCTCTCGGCGTTCACGGTGCTCCCGGGGCTGCTCGACATGCACACGCATCTCATCGGACCGGCCGGCGACCCGGAGCCGCTGAACGAGCTGCGCCGCACGTCGGCGGAGGAAGCGTTCCGCTCGATCCCGAACCCGCGGATCGTTCTCCTCGCCGGATTCACGACGGTGCGCGACGTGGGCACGTATCGCGCGCTGGTGGACGTCGCGATGCGCGACGCGATCGCGCGCGGCGACATCCCGGGTCCGCGGATGTTCGTCGCCGGCGCGTACATCACGATCACCGGCGGCGCCGGCGCGGTGACCGGCTTCGCCCCCGACATCACCCTCCCCTGGGACCTGCACTACGGCGAAGCGAACAGTCCGTGGGAGGTGCGGCAGCGGGTGCGCATGCTCGCCGGGCAAGGCGTGGACTTCATCAAGGTGCTCTCCACCGGCGCCGTGCTCACGCACAACAGCAACGCGAACGCGCGCGAGTTCACGGATGAGGAGCTCAACGCGCTGGTGGACGAGGCGCACAACTTCGGGCTGCGCGTGGCCGCGCACGCGCACAACGCCGCCGGGATCAAGGCCGCCGTGCGCGCCGGGGTGAACTCGATCGAGCATGGCAGCTATCTCGACGAGGAAGGGATCGCCCTCATGAAGCAGCACGGCACCTACCTCGTGCCGACGCTCGAAACGGAGGGCTGCATCGACTCGGCGGCCCACTACCCCGCGGATTTCCTCGAGCATTCGAACCGCCTCAACAAGCTCTCGATCGAGAACTTCAAGCGCGCCGTGAAGGCCGGCGTCAAGATCGCCTTCGGCACCGACATCTCCGTCTGTCCCTTCGGCACCAATGCGAAGGAGTTCGCCTACTTGGTCCGCTACGGCATGACGCCGCTGCAGTCGCTCCAGGCGGCGACCGTCGGCGCGGCCGACCTGCTCGGCCAGGCCGCGCACGTCGGGTCGATCAAGCCGGGGAAGTTCGCCGACATCATCGCGGTAAAGGGCGACCCGCTCGCCGACATCACGGTGATGGAGTCGGTGGCGTTCGTGATGAAGGAGGGCGCAGTCTACAAGTCGCCCTGATTGCGCGCGATCAGGCCAGAAATTGCACCTGGCCCGTCTCGACGTGGTACATCGCGCCGGCCATCAGGATCTTCCCCTTCTTCTCCATCCCGGCCAGCACCGGGCTGATCCGACGGATCTCCTTCAACGTGAGGCGGACGTTGGCGGTCGCGACCGCGTCCACGAACGCGGCGTTCTTCGACGTGCGGGGCCCCTTCACATTCTTCACCGCGTGTACGGCGGGGGTGAGTTTCTGGAGGAGCGCCGTGAGGTTGCCGAGCTTGGCGCCGTCGATCGCGCCCTTGATCGCGCCGCAGCTGGTGTGCCCCATCACCAGCACTACCTTCGCGCCGGCCACCGCACAGGCGAATTCCATGCTGCCGGCGAGGTCACGGTCCACGAAGTTGCCGGCGATGCGGGCGTTGAACATGTCGCCGATCCCGGCGTCGAGGATGATCTCGGACGGCGCGCGCGAGTCGATGCAGCTGAGCACCACGGCGGCCGGGTGCTGCCCGGCGGCGGTGGCGGCGCGGTCGTGGAGGTAGTCGCGGTCCCGGCGTTCGTCCTTCACGAAGCGCTGGTTCCCCGCCCTAGCGAGATCCACGATCTCCTTCGGTGTGAGCGCCTGCCGCCAGTCCTTGGTCATAGTGGCCACCGTTCGCGGCGCCGGCGTTGGCGCCGCGGGCGCGGGCGGACAAGGGGCCGGCTTGCGACAGCCGAAAAGGAGCGCGCCGGCGCCGGAGATGGCGCCGAGCCGTACGAAGTCGCGGCGATCGAGCAGAGGCTGGGACATTGGGAACTCCCGGAGTGGAATGGAGTGACCGTAGGATAGCCGCTTCGGCGATCTCCGCTACCTTCCCCCTTGAGACCGTCGGGCCGCCTCCGCTCCGCGAACGCGACGGCTATTCCAGGCCCTCCGCCGGCGCTATCTTTTGAGCTTATGCCCGAACCGATCTACCTCGACCACGCCGCCACGACGCCGGTGCGCCCGGAGGTCCGCGACGCGATGGACCCCTTCTACGGGCCTCGCTTCGGGAACCCGAGCAGCGCGCATCGCTGGGGGCGCGAGGCGCGCGCCGCGCTCGATGAGGCGCGCGAGCGCGTGGCGCGCTGTCTCGGCGCGCAGCCGGACGAGATCTGCTTCACCTCCGGCGGCACGGAGGGGGACAATCTCGCCATCCTCGGCGCCTTCCGGGCGCTGCGCGGCCGGGGGAAGCGCGTCGCCGTGACCACGCCGATCGAGCACAAGGCGGTGCTCGCGGCGGTGCACCATGTGGTGCACGAAGGGGGCGTCGAGCGGATCGTTGCCGTAGACCGTAATGGCGTCGTGGACCGCGCGGCCTACGATGCCGCGCTCCGCGACGACGTCGCGATCGTCTCGGTGATGTGGGTGAACAATGAGATCGGCACGGTTCAGCCGATCGCCGAGTTGGCCGCCGCCGCGAAGGCGAAGGCTGCGCTCTTCCACACCGACGGCGTGCAGGCATTCGGCAAGCTACCGGTGGACGCGCGCACGGTCCCCTTCGACTACTTCGCCCTCTCTGGGCACAAGATCGGCGCGCCCAAGGGGATCGGAGCGCTCTACGTGCGCCGCGGCTCGCCCCTCGAGCCCCTCCAGTTCGGCGGCTCGCAGAATCGCGGGCATCGCCCGGGCACGGAGAACGTGGCGGCTGCCGTGGGACTCGCGCGCGCCGCGGAGCTCGCCGTCACCGAGATGGACGCCGAGATGGCGCGCCTGGCCGCGCTCCGCGATCGCCTGCAGGCGGCGCTGCTCGAGCGCATCCCCGACGCCGTCGCGCACGCGAGCACCGGTCCGCGCGCGCCGCATATCCTGAACATCTCGGTGCCGGGCACCGACAGCGAGTCGATGCTCATGGCGCTCGATCTCGCCGGCGTCGCCTGTTCGTCCGGCTCCGCGTGCCAGACCGGCAATGTGGACCCGTCGCACGTGCTCGTCGGCATCGGCGCGCCCCGAGAGATCGCGGTCGCCGCCGTGCGCATGAGCCTCGGCGCGCTCTCCACGCCGGAGCACGTGGAGCGCGTGGCGCAGCTCTTCCCCGCCCTGATCGCCAAGGCGCGGCGCCTCGCCGGCGCCGTGAGTTGAGTCCCATGGCGACGCGCGAGCGCGTGCTCGTGGCAATGTCGGGCGGCGTGGACAGCTCCGTCGCCGCGGCAGTGCTCGCCGAGCAGGGCTACGACGTGATCGGCGTCACGATGAAGCTCTTCTGCTATGGCGACGACGTGCCCGACCGTCCCTGCTGCTCCCTCGACTCCATCGACGACGCGCGGCGCGTGTGCGAGCGGATCGGCGTGCCGCACTATGTGCTCAACCTCGAGACCGCCTTCAGTCGCGATGTGGTGCGCGACTTCGTGAGCGAGTACGCGCGGGGCCGCACGCCCATCCCCTGCGTGCGGTGCAACACCTTCACCAAGTTCCGCGACCTGGTGCACAAGGCCGACGCGCTCGAGGCGCGCTGGATCGCCACCGGCCACTACGCGCGCGTCGTGGACGGCGCGCTCCATCGCGGCCAGGACCACAAGAAGGACCAGAGCTACTTCCTCTGGGGGATCGACCGCGCCGTGGTCTCGCGCATGCTGCTCCCCGTGGGCGCTCTCACCAAGGCGGAGACGCGCGAGCGCGCGCGGTCGCTCGGGCTCTCGGTGGTGGCGGAGAAGCCGGAGAGCCAGGACATCTGCTTCGTCCCCGACGGCGACCACGCCAAGGTGATCGCCCGCGAGCTCGGCGCCGACACGCCCTCGCTGCAACCGGGCCCGTTCGTCACGAGCGACGGGCGCGTGGTGGGCGAGCATCGCGGCTACGCGCGGTTCACGATCGGCCAGCGACGCGGACTGCCCGGCGGCTCGGCGGCACCATTGTTCGTCGTGGCGATCCGGCCGGCCGAGCGCGCCGTGGTGATCGGTTCACGCGAGGAGCTGCTCGGCCGCGGCGTGATCGCGCGCGAGGTGAACTGGCTCGGGGACGCACCAGCGATCGGCGCGCAGATCTCGGTGCAGGTGCGCCACCGCGCCCCCGCCGCCGCCGCGGAGCTCGTGCGCGTGGATGGCGCGGAGATCGAGCTCGCGCTCGACGAGCCGGTGAGCGCCATTACCCCAGGGCAGTCGCTCGTGCTTTACGACGGTGAGCGCGTGCTCGGCGGGGGGATCATTGAGGGCGCGTTGAGGGCGTTGCCGGTGTTGGCGGCGTGAACGGCGGGTCTCGGCACTCGGCGCTCGGCACTCGGCGAACGGCAACAGCATGACGGCGCCGCCGGTGCACGACGCGGAATTTTTTGCTCTCCAGCGGGCGCTCGCGGGGGAGTACTCGCTCGAGCGAGAGCTCGGGCGCGGCGGGATGGGAGTTGTCTATCTCGCGCGCGAGGTGCAGCTCGAGCGGCTGGTGGCGATCAAGGTGCTCAACCCCATGCATGCGCTGGATGCCGAGTCGCGCGAACGCTTCCTGCGCGAGGCGCGCACTGCCGCCAACTTGTCGCATCCCAATATCGTCCCGATCCACCGCGTGGGCGAGAGCGCGGGGTTTGTTTTTTTCGTGATGGCGTACATCGATGGCGAGACGCTCGGCAACCGGATCCGCGAGCGGGGCCCGCTGGCCGCGAACGCAGCCGCGCGACTACTGCGCGAGACCGCGTGGGCGCTCGGCCACGCGCACGATCACGCGGTGGTCCACCGTGATGTGAAGCCGGACAATATCCTGCTCGAGCGCGACAGCGGCCGCGCGGTGGTAACCGACTTCGGCATCGCGCGGGTGGGACCGGCGGAGGAGGGGCCGGACGCTGCGCGGGTGATGGGCACCGCGCACTTCATGAGCCCCGAGCAGGGGCGCGGCGGCCCCGTGGATGCGCGGAGCGACCTCTACGCGCTCGGTGTGGTGGGGCACTACGCGCTCACCGGGCGTGTGCCATTCGACGGCGTGAACTCGAGCGCGATCATCGCGCAACACCAGCACGCGCCCGTCCCAGTGCTCACGGAGACCCCGTCGATCCCGCGCATGCTCGCAGAGGCGGTCGAGCGGTGTCTGCGCAAGGATCCGACGTCGCGCTTCGCGAACGCCAAGGAGTTGGCCGACGCTCTCGACGCGGATGCGATGTCGCGGCTGGAGCTGCCGGCACCGATCCGCTCGTGGTTGCAGACGCAAAATCCGCTGCGCGGCGTGCTCACGGCCTGGCTGATCATGGGGGGGTTCGGCCTCCTCGTAACCCTCATGGGTCGCAGTGGGGGGGGCGGGAACGTAGTGGCCACCGCCGCGGTGACGGCGGTTCCACTGCTGACCCTGTTCGGCTTCCACCTGAGCCAGACACGTCGGACGCTGGTCGCAGGCTACTCGCGATCGGACCTCCTGCTGGCACTCGAACGGTGGCGCGCGGCGAGGCGCGAAGAGTTGATATTCGCGGCGGGCGACATCCCGCGCTGGATGCGGATCGTTCGGGGCGCGACGTGGTCCGCACTCGGCCTCTTTTTGTTGAGCGGGCTGGCCGTCACGGTCACCCATCGTACTTCGAGCATCGCAACGGCGGTGCTCGACCGGATGTGGTATCTCGGACTGGCGGCCGGGATCAGCTTCCTGGCGAGCAACGCGCTCGGCGTCCCGCTGATCGGACGCCCCAAGGGAGTGATGCTCGACGGCGCGCTTCGGAAGTGGTTCTGGGGCTCGCGCCTCGGCGCCTGGATGGCGCGGCAACTCGCGCGCGGCCGCTCCACGCCGATGCACCTCATGAACCGCCCCACCGAAGCGGCGCTCAGCATGGCCGCGATCGAGCTCTTCGAGTCGCTGCCCAAGGCGTACCGGCGAGAACTCGGAGACGTCCCCACTGTCGTGCGCCGGCTGGAAGCACGCGCCGGCGAGATGCGACGCTACATCGAAGATCTCGGCGCGCTATTGGCGCGCGCCGAGCGTGACGCGTCCCTCGAGGAAGTCACCCAGGAACGTGCCGTCCGCAGCCAGCTCGTCGAGAGCCGCGACCGGGCGAAGGGGGAGCTCGCGTCCACGGTCGCCGCGCTCGAGACGATCCGGCTCGGACTGCTCAAGCTGCGCGGCGGCGCCGACGTCGCGAACACCATCACCGAGCTCGTCGAGCAGGCGCAGAGCGCCGCCGGCGACCTCGACCGGCTCGCCGCCGCGAAGGCGGAGCTCGATGTGGCGTTTCCTATGGATGCGACCAGTGGCTGAGAGAACGGCGGGTCTCGGCACTCGGCGCTCGGCACTCGGCCTTCTGCTGGTGCTCGCAGCCGGGAGTGCGAATGCGCAGGGAGATTCCACCTGGCGCCAGTACAGCGCGGCGGGCGACTCGGCGCGCGTGCATGGCGATTGGAAGGCGTACAAGCATTACGCCGAGATCCTCTATCGCGAGCTCAACGGGCATCCCGGCACGGTGCTCGCGCAGGCGCGCGCAGCGGCGCAGCTCAGGGACACGGCGGCGGCGATGAAGTGGCTTCGGATGTATGCCGCCGCCGGGCTCGTGCGCGACATGGACGCCGATTCTCTGCTCGCCCCGGTGCGCGGCGCGAAAGGGTGGCGCGAGCTGCTCGCGCGGATCTCGAAGAGCCGCGAGGCCGTCTCGCGCGCCAAGGTGGCGTTCACGATCCCCGACAGCCTCTTCGTGGCCGAGGACATCACATACGACTCGGTGGGGAAACGCTTCTTCCTGAGCTCCATCCGCGAGGGGCGGATCGTCTCGGTGAAGAACGGACGCACCGAGAAATTCGTGGCGGACAGCGGCGGGCGCTCGATGATGGCGCTCGCCGCCGACGGCCGCCGCGGTACGCTGTGGGCCACCGCGGCCGGGCTTCCCGAGGCGCAGGATTCGCTCGCCTGGGATGGCACCGAGGTGCAGCGCTTCACCCTGCCCGCCGGCGAGTTGGTGGGCGTCTACTCCCTGCCGGCGGATAGCAATCACGACGTGTACGGCGACATGACGCTGGCGCGAGATGGCGATCTACTCTTCACGAACTCCGTGGGCGGGCAACTGTACGTGATCAAGTCCGGCCGCGACCACATCGACACCCTCGTCCCGGCGGGCGTGTTCGCGTCGCCGCAAGAGCCCGCCGTCGCCGCCGACGGCAAGCGCGTCTTCGTCCCCGATTACATTCGCGGGATCGCGATCGTCGATCGCGCCTCGGGCAAGGTCTCCTGGCTCGGGAACGAAGCGCACGCGGCGATCAATGGCATCGATGGGCTCGTCGTCGCCGGCCGGTCGCTGATCGCCGTGCAGAACGGCGTGATCCCCAATCGCGTGATCCGCCTCGAGCTCGACGCGTCGATGACGCGCATCGTCCGCTGGAGCACGCTCGAGGCGAACACGCCCCAGCTACGCGAACCGACGCACGGCGTGCTCGTGGGCGACAAGTTCTACTTCATCGCCACGAGCGGCTGGGACCGCTTCGCGCCGGACGGCACGATCACCCCCGGCGCCGCGCTCGAGAAGCCCGTGGTGATGGTGATCGAGGTCCGGTAGCTTCCCACCCATGATCTCACGGACGATCCTCCTGCCGGCGGCGTGCCTCGCGGCGGCGCTCCTGCGCTCGCCATCCGCGGCGCCCCCCGGCATGGTCAAGATCCCGGGCGGCACCTTCGACTACGGCACCGACTCCGCCGACATCCCGGCGCTCATGACGCGCTACGAGCTCCCGGCGCGCGAAATCGTCGCGTCGGAAGCGCCGCAGCGGAAGGTCACCGTGAAGACGTTCTACATGGACCGCACCGAGGTGACCGTCTCGGCGTTCGACCAGTTCGTCGCGCGCGACACCAGCTGGCGCCCCCGAGCCGACTCGGGCACGATCTCCAATGGGGACTATCTGAAATCGTGGCTCGGTGGCCGCGTCCCGTTGATGACCGACAGTCTGCCCGTCACCTATGTGACCTGGTTCGCCGCGCGGGCCTTCTGCAAGAAGCAGGGAAAGCGCCTGCCCACCGAGGTGGAGTGGGAATACGCGGCGCACGGGGGCATCGCCGGCGATGTCTTCCCCTGGGGAGATTCGGCGGCGGATCCGTCGCGCGCGAACTACGGCGCGAGCGGGATCGACCATCCGGTGGTGGTCGCGCACTACGCGCCCAACGGTTACGGGCTCTACGACATGGCCGGCAATGTGTGGGAATTCATGGCCGATCAGTGGACTGACCCGCGCCCAGTCCCCACCGACGCGCCCGCGATGGACAGCCCCTGGCCGCAGGATCGCGCGCAGGCCGCGCATCAACGGGTGGTGATCCGCGGCGGATCGTTCGGGGGCGCGCCGGTGAACTTGCGCGTGCGCTATCGCGACAGCCATCCCGCCGGCGGTGCGCAGCCGTTCGTCGGTTTCCGCTGCGCGAAGAACGGCTAGCGCACCCTCACTCCCCGTACGGGATCCAAATGTTCTTCACCTGCGTCGCCGCGCGCAGGAAGTCGCACCCCTCGCCATCGCGCGCGTCGGTCCACGCCCGCGCTTCCCATTCGCACCAGGTACGCTTCATGTTCGACGCGCTCGCGCGCTCGATCGCCGCGGCGCCGGCCCGCGTCCCCTGGTACCACACGCCGTCCACGTCGTCGTGCTCGGCGAGCACGAGCGACAGCGCGTCCTTGGCGCCGGTGACGATGTTGATCACTCCGCCGGGCAGATCGCTCGTCTCGAGCACCGAGTAGAAGTCCGTCGCCGCCAGCGGGTGCGCCTCGCTCGGCACCGCGACCACCGTGTTCCCCGCGGATACCAACGGCGCCACCAGCGAGATGAAGCCGAGCAGTGGGTAGCGCTCGGGCGCCGCGACGCCGACCACGCCGATCGGCTCGTTCATCGCCATCGCGATGCCGCGGATCGGCACCGAGTGCACCGCCCCATCCCACTTGTCCGCCCACGCCGCGTAGGTGAAGAGCCGCGCGATCGTCGCCTCCACCTCCTCGCGCCCCCCACGGACCCCGGTCATCGCGTCGATCCGCCGCGCGAATTCCTCCCCTCGCGCCGAGAGATTCTCCCCGATGTAGTACAGGATCTGCGCCCGCGCATGCCCCGCGCTCCGCGCCCAGCTCGCGGCCGCATGCGCCGCCTCCACCGCATCGCGGATATCCTTCCTGTTCCCCTCCCCGACCTCGCCGAGCACCACGCCGCCCGCGCCGTGGATGATGCGGGAGTATCCGGAGTCCGGTCGCGCTTGCTTGCCGGCGATGAACTGTTTGGCCGTTCGATCGACTGCGGGTCTCGGCACTCGGCGCTCGGCACTCGGCACCCCCCGTCCCTTCCTAACGGCTACTCTCTCCCGAGTCCCGAGTCCCGAGTCCCGACGAGCCACGTATTCCCACATCCCCTCCCGCCCTCCCTCCCGCCCGAATCCGGATTCCCGATACCCACCAAATCCCGACGAGGCGTCGAACAAGTTCGTGCAATTCACCCAAACCACCCCCGCCTTGATCTTCGGCGCGATATCCAACGCCAGATTGATATTCTCCGTCCATACACTCGACGCGAGCCCGAAGGGTGTATTGTTGGCGAGCGCCACCGCCTCCTCGGGCGTGCGGAACGTCATGCTCACGAGCACCGGCCCGAAGATCTCCACCTGCGCGATGGTGGATGACGGCGCAACGCCGGTGAACAACGTGGGCGGATAGAAACACCCTTCGCGCGGCACCGCCCAGCTCGGCTGCCAGATCTCCGCCCCTTCGGCGACGCCCTTCGCGACGAGCGACCGGATCCGCTCCAGCTGCACCGGCGCGACGATCGCCCCCATATCCACCGCTTTGTCGAGCGGCGACCCGACGCGGAGCTTCTCCATCCGCGCTCGGAGCTTCTGCGTCAGCCGCTCGGCGATCCCCTCCTGCACGAGCAGCCGCGATCCGGCGCAGCACACCTGCCCCTGATTGAACCAGATCGCATCCACCACGCCTTCGACCACCGAGTCGAGGTCCGCGTCCTCGAAGACGACGAAGGGACTCTTCCCGCCGAGCTCGAGCGAGAGCTTCTTCCCGGAGCCGGCCGTCGCGCGCCGGATGATCCGTCCCACATCGGTGGACCCCGTGAAGGCGATCTTGTCCACGTCGTCGTGTTCCACGAGCGCGGCGCCGGTGTCGCCATCGCCGGTGATGATGTTGAGCACCCCCGGGGGCAGTCCCGCCTGCGCGGCGAGCTCGGCGAAACAGAGCGCGGTGAGCGGCGTGAATTCCGCCGGCTTGAGCACCGACGTGTTCCCCGCCGCGAGCGCCGGCGCCACCTTCCACGCGAGCATGAGCAGCGGGAAATTCCAGGGGATGATCTGTCCCACGACGCCGAGCGGTCCGTAGCCCGCGAATTCGGTCTCGAGCAGCTGCGCCCAGCCCGCGTGATGGTAGAAATGGCGGGCGACGAGCGGGATATCGAGATCGCGCGTCTCGCGGATCGGCTTCCCATTGTCGAGACTCTCGAGCACCGCGAGCAGCCGCGAGTGTTTCTGCACGGCGCGCGCGAGCGCGTACAAGTGCCGCGCGCGCTCGTGGCCGGAGAGCTTGCTCCACGCGGGAAAGGCCGCGCGCGCCGCGCGCACCGCGGCGCCCACGTCCGCCTTGCTCCCCTGCGACACGCGCGCGAGCGCGGCGCCGGTGGCCGGGTTCGACGTCTCGAAGAGCGTGCCTCCCTTCAGGCGCACGAACTTGCCGCCGATGAAATGGCCGAACGCCCTGCCGTGCCCCGCGATCCAATCGAGCGCGGGCTTGGCGCTCTCGAGGGCCGGGCCGTACGTCATCGTCTCGAAGATCTCGGCGACGGTCATGCGCCGGTGCTCCGGATGCGAGCCATGGTCAGACCATCGGCATGCGGTGCGCGGCGCCGTAGCGCCCCGTGACCGCGTGCTCCAACTGGCGCTCGATGTCGGTGAGCAGCGCGCTCGCACCCAATCGGAAGAGCGGCGCCCGCAGCCACGAGTCGCCGAGCTCCTCCTTCATGAGGATCATCCAGTCGAGCGCGCTCTTGGCGCTCCGGATCCCGCCGGCGGGCTTGAAGCCCACCGCGGCGCCCGTCCGCTCTTCGTACTCGCGGATCTGCCGCGCCATGACCACGCCGAAGGGCAGAGTGGCGTTCACCGACTCCTTGCCCGTGGATGTCTTGATGAAATCGGCGCCCGCCATCATCGCCACCTTGCTCGCGCGCGCCACATTGCTGAGTGTCGCGAGCTCGCCGGTGGCGAGGATCGCCTTCAGGTGCGCGTCGCCGCACGCCTCGCGGAAGGCGCGCACCTCGTCGTAGAGCGCCTGCCAATCTCCGGTGAGCACGTGCGCGCGCGTGATCACGATGTCGATCTCACGCGCGCCCGCCGCGACGCTCGCCTCGATCTCCGCCAGGCGCGTGGCGAAAGGGCTCAGCCCCGCCGGGAAGCCGGCCGAGACCGCCGCGACGGGAATGCCGCTGCCCTCGAGCGCCTCTACCGCCACCGACACCAATTCGTGATAGACGCACACCGCCGCGACCTGGATCCCCAGCTCCTCGGCGCCGAGCGCGGCCAGGATGTCGTGACGCACCGGCTCTCGCGCCTTCGCGCAAAGCCGGCGCACGTTGCTCGGCGTGTCGTCGCCCGCGAGGGTGGTAAGATCGATCAGCGTGATCGCGCGCAGGAGCCACGCGGCTTGCCATTCCTTCTTGACAGTGCGCCGCGTGGGGATCGTGGCGGCGCGGCGCTCGACGGCGCTTCTATTCACGCGCAGCGCGCGCAGCGCCTCCAGGTCGAGCTCCGTCCCGGGATTGCGCGCGGAGGTGCTGTGCAACCGCAGAACGGCGGGTCTCGGCGCTCGGCGCTCGGCACTCGGCAGGGAGTGGGGACTAAAAGTGCGGCGCTCCATAGAGCGCTAATCTAGGGCGCGCGGGGGCGGGAGGTCAGGGTGGACAACGACAATACGCGGCGTGGATCAGTACTTCAGTCCTCCCGCGGCCGCGAATTCCTGCATCAGCTTCTCCTGCTCCGGCGTCAGCGTCTCGGGTACCACGATCGTGACCTCCACGATGAGGTCGCCGCGTGCGCCGTTGTGCTCGATCCCCTGCTCGCGCACGCGAAAGCGTTTCGCGGCCGCGGTGCCCGAGGGGATCTTGAGCGTCACCTTCTTTCCCTCGAGCGTGCGCACGCTCACCTTGGAGCCGAGGGTCGCCTGCGCGATGTTGAGCGGCACGGTCGCGATGAGGTCGAGGCCTTCCCGCTTGTAGAAGCGGTCGGAGAGGACCGTGAAGGTGATGTACAGGTCCCCCGCCGGGCCTCCCGCCGCGCCGCGGCCCCCCTGCCCTGAGAGCCGGAGCGTCGTGCCGCTGTCCGATCCTGAAGGGACGTTCACCTTGATCGTCTTCTTCACCCGCACTTCCCCCGCGCCGCCACACGTCTTGCAGCGCTCGCTCGGCACCTGCCCGCGGCCGAGGCACATCGGACAGGGTCGGTTCACCGCGAACCCTCCCTGGCCGAAGCTCACGGTGCCGTGCCCCTTGCACTCGGGGCAGGTGCTCAGCTTCGCGCCCGGGGCCGCGCCGCTGCCGCGACAGGTGGCGCATTCTTCGTTCGCCTCGAGCGAGATCGGGACCACGCCGCCCAGCGCGGCCGTGCGGAATGGGATCTCGACATTCGCCTCGATGTTCTGCCCTCTCTCCGGTCCGCGCGCTCTCGCGCCGCCGCGCGCGCCACCGCCACCGAACATCGAGCTGAAGAGGTCGCCGAGCCCGCCGAGCCCGCCGATGTCGAACTCCTCGAAGCCGCCGGCGCTGGGCTCGCCGCGCGCTCGCGTGCCGGCGCCGCCACTCGACCGTGTGCCGAAACCGCCGAACGCGCCGAGGCGGCGCATCTCGTCGTATTGATTTCGCTTCGCGGCATCGCCCAGCACGTTGTACGCCTCCGAGATCTCCTTGAAGCGCTCGGCGGCCTTCGCGTCGCTCCGGTTCGCGTCGGGGTGATGCTTCTTGGCGAGGCGACGGTATTGCTTCTTGATCTCGTCGGCCGTCGCGGTGGCGGACACGCCGAGGGTGGCGTAGTAGTCCTTCCCCTGTGCCATCGGCTAGGCGCCCCTCACGCGTTCCATTGCTTCACCACCACGCGCGCCGCGCGCAGCAGCTGCCCCTTGAACAGGTAGCCCGGCTGGAAAACCTGCGCCACGAGGTGATCCTCCTCGGGCGCGGCCGCGGGCACGGTGGACACCGCCTCGTGCATTGACGGATCGAAGGCCTTGTCCACGGGATTGATGATCTCGAGCCCCGCCGCGAGGAGCGCTTTCATCATCTTCTTGTCGACCACCTCGACGGCGTCGAGTACCGTCTTCGCGTCCTGCGCGCCGGGGCCCTGCGCGATGACGCGGGCGAGATCGTCGAGCGGATCGATGAGCATGCGGACGAGGTCGCCCTGCGCGCGCGCGGTGAGCTCGAGGCGTTCTTTCGCCGTGCGGCGGCGGTAGTTCTCGAACTCCGCGGCAAGCCTGAGGTGTTTATCCTCGAGGTCATCAACGGCGGGGCTCGGCACTCGGCGCTCGGCACTCGGCGGAGAGTCGGGAATTGGAACAACAACCGACTCTTCAGCGCCATCCGCTTGGGGGGCGGGAGGCGCGTTGGGCGGGATCTCGAGAGGAACGTCCGGGTGCGGGTGCTTCTTCGGCATGACGGTCACGAGAGCGGGAGACGGGGCAGCTAAATCTGCGGCGAGAGAAGGCGGCGCACCATGTCGAGCGCGCCTTGTGTGGCGCGGAGGCGGATCTCCTCGCGATCGCCGAGGAAGACGCGGTTCGCCGCTCGCGTTTCGCCGTTCGCGCGAACGGCGATGAAGATCGTGCCGACGGGCTTCTCCGAGGTGCCGCCATCGGGGCCGGCGATCCCGGTGATCGCGATGCTCACGCCGGCGCCGAGCCGCGCGGCGGCGCCCTCGGCCATCGCGCTCACGACCGGCTCGCTCACCGCACCGTGCTCACGCAGCAATGCGTCGCTCACGTCGAGCTCGCCCTCCTTGACCTCGTTCGCGTAGGCGACCACGCCGCCTAGGTAGACATCGCTCGAACCCGGGATCGCAGTGAGGCGGGCGCCCAGCAGACCGCCGGTGCAACTCTCCGCCGTCGCCAGCTTTACCTGCTTTTCGCGGCACAGGGTGAGCACGACAGCGGCAAGATCGGTCTCGTCCTCAGCGTATACGTAGCGAGCGATGCGGGCTTTTAGTTTCGTCGCGGCAGAGGCAAGAGCGGTCTCGGCACTGGGCGCTCGGCGCTCGGCGGACGTCAAGCGAAGATCGACGCCGGACCAACTCGGCAAGAAGGCGACCGGGAAACCATCCACGCCGCGGGAGAGATCACCGAGCTGCTCGGCGAGCGCCGATTCTCCGATGCCGACGGTTCGAATGGTGCGGGAGACGATCACCGTGGGGTCGGGGCCGACACGTGCGGCCAGCAACGGCAATAACTCCTCCTTCAGCATCCCGCGCATCTCGCGGGGGACGCCGGGGAGCATCGCGCACCAACGGCCGCGGTCGTCCTCGAGCCAAAGACCGGGGGCGGTGCCGTGGCGATTCGGCAGGATGCGCGCCCCCTCGGGGATCATCGCTTGGCTCACGTTGCTCGGCGGCATTGCGACGCCCAGCTTCTCGAAGCGCGACGCCACCTGCGCGAGGATCGCGTCATCCCGGCGCAGCGTTCGGCCGAACACGGCGGCGATCACGTCGCGCGTGCGGTCGTCGGCGGTGGGGCCGAGGCCGCCGGTGGTGATCACGGCGCCGGTGCGGTCGAGCGCCTCGCGCACCGCGGCGGCGAGCCGATCGGCGTCGTCGCCCACCGTGCCGCGCCGCACCACGGATACGCCGAGCGCCGACAGCACGCGCGCGAGATGCGCGGCGTTCGTGTCGAGGGTGAAGCCGAGCAAGAGCTCGTCGCCGATGGTGAGGATCTCGAGGTTCACGGTGATAATCTCGCATCGAGCGCAAGGGCGCGGGAATGACGGCGGCGCCGGTGGCTGGAATGAGAGGCCGGAATGGGCTAGGGTTCAGGGGGGCCGGATCACCCGCTGCCCTTGCCCGGCCTCACTCTCGCGGAACGCGCCGATGCCCGAACTCATCCACAGTGTCGAGATCGCCGCGCCGCCCAGCGCTGTCTTCCCCCTGCTCTCCTTGCCGGAAGGGTTGGCGAAGTGGTGGGCGGAGGACGTGGTGCCGGTGGACGGCGGCGCGGAGCTCGGATTCTTCTCGCGGGCGACGATCTATCGGCTGCGCGCGTTGACGTTGGTCCCGCCGACTACTGCCGCGTGGCTCTGCGAGACCGGGCAGGAATGGGAGGGGACGCGCATCGTGTTCCACATCGCCCCCAAGACGGGCATGACCGACCTGCGCTTCCGCCATGAGGGATGGCGTGCCGTGTCGCCCTTTTTCGTCGCCTGCAACACCACGTGGGGGGCGCTACTCTTCCGCCTGAAAGGGGCGGCCGAGGGGGGCGCGCCCGGGCCGCTCTTCACGCGCGAGGGATTGGCGTCCGGAACGAAGGGGCCGTGAGACGGGCGGCGGCCATCGCGCTCGCCGGCTGGCTCGCCGGCGCGTGCACCGCGCCCCCGCGCGCCGAAGGCGCCGCGTCCAAGCGCGACAGCGCGGCTGTCGAGTGGACCGCGTACGGCCACGACGCGGAGGGGACGAAGTACTCGCCCGCCGCGCAGATCACGCGGATCAACGTCGCGCGGCTCGCCCCGGCGTGGACGTACCGCACCGGCGACTACGGCGCCGGCGGCTCCGCGACGCGCGACGAGACGACGCCACTCTACGTGGACGGCGTGTTGTACGCGTCCACCCCCTTCGGCGGCGTGCGCGCGATCGACGGCGAGACGGGGCGCGAGCTCTGGGCCTTCGACAGCGAGCTGGATCTCGAGGGGGACTACGGCGATTTCACCAATCGCGGCGTCTCCACCTGGGTGGACGCATCGACGGGTGCCGCGGCGCCCTGTCACCGGCGGATCTACGTCGCGCCGGTGGATGCCCGCGTGATCGCGCTCGACGCGCGCACGGGCACGCCCTGCGCGGATTTCGGCGAGCACGGCGAGGTGAAGCTGAACCGCGATCTCGTCAACGCGCCGGAATACGCGGGCGAGTACGCGATCACGTCGCCGCCGGCGGTGTTCCGCGATCTGCTGATCGTCGGCTCCAGCGTGTCCGACAATCATCGCGCGGCGGCGCCGAGCGGCGTGGTCCGCGCCTTCGATGCGCGCACGGGCGCGCAGCGCTGGGCGTGGGACCCGATCGCGCGCACGCCGAAGCAGCCCGGCTACGACACGTGGCGCGGGCCGAACGCGCATCGCACCGGCGCCGCCAACGCCTGGTCGATCATCACGGTGGACGCGGAGCGGGACCTGGTATTCATCCCGGTGGGGAGCGCGAGCCCCGACTTCTACGGCGGCGAGCGCCTCGGGCAGAACCTCTTCGCCAATTCGGTGGTCGCGCTGCGCGGGTCCACGGGGCGGATGGTGTGGCACTTCCAGGCGGTGCACCACGACCTCTGGGACTACGACGTGCCCGCGCAGCCCGTGCTCTTCACGATGCATCGCGCCGGACGCAAGATCCCGGCCCTCGCGCAGGCGACGAAGATGGGATTCCTCTTCATCTTGGATCGCGAGACCGGCGCGCCGCTCTTCCCGGTGACGGAACGCCCGGTGCCGAAGAGCGATGTGCCGGGCGAAGACGCGTGGCCGACGCAGCCGGTACCTTCGCTCCCCGCGCCGCTCGGCCCCACGCGCTTCACGATCGCGGATGTGTTCGGCGTGGACGAAGCGGGGCGCGCCTCCTGCCGCGCCCAGCTCGCCGGCGTGCGGATGGACGGGATCTTCACGCCGCCGTCGCTCGGCGGATCCGTCCTCTTCCCCGGGAACATCGGCGGCTCGAATTGGAGCGGCGTGTCGATCGATCCGGTGCGGCAGATGGCCTTCGCCCCCTCGAACCGCGTGATCACGCTCGCGGCGCTCGTCCCGCGCGCCGAGGCGCGCGAGGTCGCGATGCATCAGGGGCGGCTCTTCGAGATGGCGCCGCAGGCGGGGACGCCCTTCGCGATGAAGCGCCACACGCCGCTCCAAGCGGCGGACGGCGTTCCGTGCAATCCGCCGCCGTGGGGGGTGCTCACGGCGATCGATCTCGAGACCGGCGCGAAGAGATGGGAGGTCCCCTTCGGGCGGATCGCCGCCCTCTCCAATATTCCCGGCAGCGCGAGCTGGGGATCGCCGAATCTCGGCGGATCGATGGTCACCGCCGGCGGACTCGTCTTCGCCGGCGGCGCGCTCGATCAGCGACTGCACGCGTACGACGTGGAGACCGGCACGGAGCTCTGGTGGGAGGAGCTCCCCGCGGGAGTTCATGCGGCGCCGATGACGTATACCACCGCGTCGGGGCGGCAGTTCGTCGTCGTCGCCGCCGGAGGGCACAAGGACCTGCACGACCGAGCGGGCGATTACATCGCCGCCTTCGCGCTCTCGGACGGCTCGCCGCCGATGTCGGCCGCGCCGACGCGGATCACCCCCGGGCGATACGCGGGCCATTTCATCTTCGACCGCACGTGGACGCGCACGAATTGGGATCTCGCCATAATGGACACGCTCGCGACCCTCACCTTTGCGACGGAGCGCCTGGCGCTCGACGCCCACGGCACGGGGCGCGTGGCGGGCGACAGCCTTCGCCTCGATGTCCTCTGGCGCTATCCCGAGAAGAACTGCGGCGGCACGATGCGATTGACCGGCAGATCGGCGAACGGCGGGACGGCCATCATCGGCGACGTCGACTACATCGACGGCTGCAACCACGACGAGCGAAAGGCCGGGACGTTCGCCGTGTACATCGGCCCCCGTCGCACCACGAGTCTCCCCTACTGAGCCTGGCTCGCGGGAACGATCCGCATCGCGGTGCCCGACGGATCGGCGGCGCGCCAGGAGCCGTCGGAAGAACTATCCGCTTCGACCGTGTGCCCCGCCCGCTCGAGTCCGCGGGCGGCGGCCGTCGCGGCGGTGCGGTCCGGGAGCACGAGCTCCCAGTCGAGCAGTCGCGCCTCGTCCTCTCGCGGCGCCCGGGCGCCCGAGCCCGCCCAGATGTTCACGCCCAGGTGATGGTGGTAGCCGCCGGCGGAAAGGAACAGCGCGCCCGGATACGACCAGACGGTGAGATCGAGACCGAGCGCCGCGTGGTAGAAGCGGCGCGCCTCCACGAGATCGCGCACGTGCAGATGCAGGTGGCCGATCGTCGTCCCGGCCGGCATCCCGGCCCAGCGCTCAGACCCGGCGGCGAGCAGCAGCGACCCCGTGTCGAGCGCATCCGTCACCATGTAGAGCTCCTCGCCCCGGCGCGTCCACTCCGCGCGCGGCCGGTCGGCGTAGAGCTCGATCCCGAGGCCGTCCGGATCGGTGAGATAGAGCGACTCGCTCACCGCGTGGTCCGCCATCCCCGCGTGGATCCCGGTCTCGCCGAGTCGCGAGAAGATCCGGCCGAGCGACGCGCGATCGGGGAGGAGGATGGCGAAGTGGAACAGTCCGAGGCGCCCGCGATGTGGCACCGGCGTCGCGCCCGGCTGTTCGATCAGCTCGATCAAGGGACCGCCGACAAAACAACCAAGCTCGGCGCGCCCCGGTGCCCGGTCGAGCACGCGAAAGCCGAGCAGGCCGGCATAGTACGCCAGGGAGCGGTCGAGGTTGCCGACCAGTAAGCGCACGCGCCCAACGTGGGTCGCCTCAGGCAGCCGAACGCCCGGCACGGGAGTGCCGACACGAGGATCGCTCATCACCGCCTGAGTGTCGTTACGCCGTCGTGGAGCCGAGGAGCAAGCCGCGGTGGCGCTGGGCGTAGAGCCAGAGGGACCAGAGGGTGAGGCCGACGGCGCCCGCCATCGACGCGAGATTTACGATGCCGATGAACTGCGCCGCCGCGTTCCAGAGCGGCGACGTCCAGCGGTAGTCCGCCGCGGCGGTGGCGGCGGCGAACCAGAAGAGGGAGGCTCCCACCCAGGTGAGCTGGAAGCCTGTTTTCCATTTCGCGGATCCGCTCGCCGCGATCAGCACGCCGCGGCGGCGCGCGAACTGCCGGAAG
>JAYUMO010000248.1:0-2110 GCA_043762555.1 Gemmatimonadaceae bacterium
GCGAAGGGCCTCGCCACCGAGCTGGAGACGGTGGACGGCATGCAGTTCGATCGCGGCTACCTCTCGCCGTACTTCGTCACCGACCCGGACAAGATGGAAGCGGCGCTCGAGGACGCGATGATCCTCATTCACGACAAGAAGATCTCGTCGATGAAGGACCTCCTCCCGGTGCTCGAGAAGGTGGCGCAGCTGGGCAAGCCCCTGCTGATCATCGCCGAGGACATCGAGGGCGAGGCGCTCGCGACGCTCGTGGTCAACAAGCTCCGCGGTACGCTGCGGGTCTGCGGCGTGAAGGCGCCGGGCTTCGGCGATCGCCGGAAGGAGATGCTCCGCGACATCGCGATCCTGACCAACGGCAAGGTCATCAGCGAGGAGACGGGCTTCAAGCTCGAGAACACGGTCGTCACCGATCTCGGCAAGGCCAAGCGGATCGTGGTGGACAAGGACAACACGACGCTGATCGACGGCGGCGGCTCCGAAGCGGACATCCAGGGCCGCGTGAAGGAGATCCGCTCGCAGGTCGAGAAGTCGACCTCCGATTACGATAAGGAAAAGCTCCAGGAGCGTCTCGCGAAGCTCGCCGGCGGTGTGGCGGTGATCAACGTGGGCGCGGCCACGGAGAGCGAGATGAAGGAGAAGAAGGCCCGCGTCGAGGACGCGCTCCACGCGACCCGCGCGGCCGTCGAAGAGGGGATCGTCCCGGGCGGCGGCGTGGCGCTCATCCGCGCGCAGCGCGTGCTCAAGGGGGTGAAGGTGGCCGAGCCCGACGAGCAGATCGGCATCGACATCATCCGCAAGGCGATCGAGGAGCCGCTCCGCATGATCGTGCAGAACGCGGGCGGTGAGGGGTCGATCGTGCTCGAGAAGGTGCGCGCGTCGAAGGACGACAAGTTCGGCTACAACGCGCTCACGGATGTGTACGAGGACCTGATGCAGGCGGGGGTCATCGACCCGACCAAGGTCACCCGCACGGCGCTGCAGAACGCGGCGTCGATCGCCGGCCTCCTGCTCACGACGGAAGCGATCGTCGTCGAGAAGAAGGAGGAGAAGGGCGGGATGCCGCAGGCGGGGGGCGGTGGCATGGGCGGGATGTACTAACTACCAGTCCATAGTCCGTCGTCCAGAGTCAATTGCGACTGCAGACGAAGCGGGGGTCCGGCGAAGGCCGGGCCCCCGTTTGCTATCTCGGCGGGTGATATTCCGATCCACATGAAACGACTCATCCTCGCGGCCCTCATCCTATGTGCCGGCGCGGCGCGCGCGCAGGCGCTGCGCTTTCACGCCAGCGACTCGGAGCGGGTAGCGGAGGTGCCGAGGGACAGCGTGCGCAATGCGAACGGCAGCGTGCGCGTGTGGAGCGCGGGGAATTGGGAGCTCCTCATGCGGCGCATCGTGCCGCTGGCGGAGCGGTGGGGGAGGGATGAGCGGCTGCGCATCGCGCCGGGCTATCTGGTGGCGCTGCTCGTCAAGGAGAGCGCGGGCGATTCGCTCGCGGTGAGCGCGGCGCCGGCGCTCGGGCTCGCGCAGCTCACCGCGCGCACCGATGCCGATCTGCGGCTGATGGTCACCGAGTGGCACTTCCAGTGGATGGCGCCCGAGGTGGACGGGTGGCCGCGCTCATCGCTGATCCATGGTCGAGCGGCGAGCGCCGCGCAGGTGGACTCGCTCCTGCGCGCGGGGGTGGTCACGGCGCGCACCGAGTACCTGTTCGATCCCGAGCGCGCGGCGCGCGCGGCCGTCTTCTGGGTGCGGCTGCTCGAGAACAAGTGGGCCACCGATTTCTGGCCGGGGGGCGACGGTCCCTTCGCGCGCCGCACGCTGAGCGGCGGCGCGCCGCTCACGGAGGCGCAGCTCATCGACCTCGTAACGGTCTGCTACAACCGCGGCTATATCCGGGTGCACGAGCTGGTCGCGCGCCACGGCCCGGCCTGGACGGAGCATCTCGACGAGCTCGGCGCCGACGGCGCCGAAGCGCGCGACTACCTCGAGCGCGTGCGCGCGTACACCGCGCTCTTCGAAGGCGCGTCGCCCACGCGCTAGCGGGGCGTGCCGCGGCGCGCCCGCGCGTGCGCCGTCGTGAGGTGCCGGCGCACGGCGTCGCCGAAGGCCA
>JAYUMO010000249.1:0-8862 GCA_043762555.1 Gemmatimonadaceae bacterium
CGCGCCGGCGATCGCGCCGGCGATCGCGCCGGCGATCGCGCCGGCCACCCCGCCCGCGCCGGCGAGCACGTCGAGGAAATCGTATGACGGGACGACCGGCATCGGCATCGCCGCGCGGATCGCCGCGAAGGGCTCATCGTCCAGGAAGAGGCCGTCGTCGTTGATCGTCTCGGCGGGGATGAGCGCGAGATCGAGATCGTCGCGCGCGCCGAGCGCGCGCCGGATGTCGGCGCCCACGAGGAGTCCGGCCGTCGTCGTGGTCGGTCCGAAGAGCGAGTTCTCGACGACGATGAGCTCGAAGCGCGCGCCGGTGGCGGCGGCGAGATCGTCGAGCAGCGCCGGCATGATCGCGCCCCCCATCGCGACCCCCGTCACGACCGCGATCCGCCGGCCCTCGAGGCGCGGCAGCGTCGCGAGCCCGGCGGCTAGGCGCGCCCGGAGATGCGCGACCGCACCGACCCCATTCTCGATCTGCGGGAAGTCGCCGTAGAACGCGGCGTCGGGGAGCGCGCGGCCGGCGAGCAGATACAGCTCGTCGGAGCCGTACACCCAGCGCTCGCCGCGCTCCGCCTGGGCCCGCTCGGCCCAGCGGTCCACGTGATCGAGGAGGGCGTCGGCCGCTCCCGCGTCCATCGAGCGGCCGGTGTACAGGTGGGAGAATTGCGTGAGCCCCACCGGGACGACGGCCACCGAGAGCACGGCGTCGCCCAGCGCCCGGAGATCGGCGAGCGACTGCTCGAACACCGCGCCGTCGTTGAGCGCGGGCACGATCACCATCTGGGCGTGCACCTGGATGCCGCCCGCGGCGAGCCGCGTGAGCTGCTCCAGGATGTTCGGCACGCGCGGATTGTTGAGGAGCACCTTACGCGCTTCCCACGGCGTCGCGTGCACCGAGACGTAGAGGGGCGACAGGCGATACTCGAGGATCCGCGCGATGTCGCGGTCCTTGAGGTTCGAGAGCGTCGCGAAATTCCCGTAGGCGAAGGAGAGGCGGTAGTCGTCATCGCGTACGTAGAGCGATCGCCGCAGGCCCGGCGGCAACCCTTCGATGAAGCAGAACTCGCAGCGGTTGGCGCAGCGCCGGATCGTCGGCGGCTCGAGCTCCACCCCGAGCGGTTCCCCGTCGGGTCGCTCGATGTCGAAGGCGATCGCCTCGCCATCGGGGAGTCGGCCCTCGATCGCCAGCTCGTCGTCCGCCGTCAGGAACTCCCAATCGAGGAAGTCGGCGAGCTCGCGCCCGTTCACCGAGTCGAGCTCGGTGCCGGCCACGATCCCCACGGTACTGGCGATCGAATTGGGAAGGACGCGGCTGACGCGGACCATGGCGGCTATTCGTGCGCGAGGGGGAAGATCGCTTGGCGCGACCTCCCCCCTGCGCGGTGTTCGTTGGCGCGGCACCGCGGTTCGTGCGGCGGGGACATCAAGTATTCTAGGAGATCATCTGTCGGAAAGCAAGACAGGAGAGCGACTTCGCCGCTCGCGCTGAGAATCCACATAGGATGCGAAGCGGCTCGCCGGGAGTCCGGCGAGCCGCTTCGCATCCAGCTGTCCCGGGGTCGATCAGGGGATCGGCGCGTAGCGATAGCCCACGATCTTGGCGTTCTCCACGCTTAGCGCGAACGGCGTCTTCTCCGTCGCGTTCACCATGAGCTCCTTGCTCTGGGAGGCCACGACGGCGCCGCTCCGGTCGAGGAAGTCCACCTTGACGGTCACCTGCTTGGGCTGCGCCTTCGGAGCGGCGGGCGGGGGCGGCGGGGGCGGGGGCGGCTTCGCACCCTTCGCGCCCTTGCCTCCCTTGGTCGAGGCGGTCGACGGCGCGGGGGGCGGCGGCGTGTTGTCCACCAGCCCGAGCTGACCACCCATCGTGCGCTTCGGGCCGTCGGAGCTGAACTCCGTGATGCGCACGCTCACCGCGAGCTTCTCGCCGCTGTTGTACGCCGTCATGAGAGAGTCGTTGTACGCCTTCTTCACGGCCGGCGCCGCGCCCTCGCCCAGTCCTTGGTATGCGAGCGCGAGCATCTGCCAATTGTCCGCGCTGTTCGGCGCGACCTCGGTGAGCCGCTTCGCGACGGGGAGGAGCTTCGCATACGCCTTCGCCGTGAAATACGCGCCCGCGGCGTTCCCCAGCCCCGCGCTCCATGGGCTGAAGGCCACCGCCTTGTCGGCGAGCTCCACGGCCAGCGCGCTGGCGCCCATGTCGCTCGCCTCGCGCGCGGCGCTGTACCACCAGATGTCGGAACACGGTTTCGTTTCGACGGTCATCGACTGGAGCTGGGCGCGCACCGCGGCGGTGTCGCCCGCCGTGCGGAGCGCCTCGAACAAGCCCCGCTCCGCGTTCTCGGCGAAGTTGCTGCAGGGATAATTCTTGAGGTAGGCGGTGTAGAGCGCCCCCACCCGCCGATAGGCCGCCTTCTGCGCGGTATCGCTCAACACCGCCGCGGCCCGCGCGCCCGTGTACGGCGCGAAAAAGCTGCTGTACTCCGCGATCACGGCGAGGCTGGAGTCCTTCGCGACCTCGGGCGCCGCCATCTGGTACGCCTTCTCGAAGTACCCGGTCGCCTTCGCGTACTCATCGCGGCGGTAGGCGACCTGGCCTTGGAAGTACGCGGTGAACGGCGAGTTGCGATAGATCACCATGGAGCGGTCGAGCGTCGCCGTCGCGGAATCGAGCTGGTCCGCGTTGAGCAGCGATCCCACCTGATTGATCAGGCGGGTCCACGGCATCTTGCGATAGACGGAGGTCTGATCCGTGCACGCCGGCATCGCCTTCTCGACGACCGTGAACGCCGAATCGGCGGTCTTGAGGAGATCGATCGTCTGCTCCTTCTCGCCGAGGAGGCCGAGGTCGCCCCGCTTCACCACCGGCGGCTCCCCCGGTTGCAGGCTCCACAGCACGAACGCCTCGCCCAGGAGGAAGGCGTGGCCGCTCGAGTTCGCCGCATAGTAGTCGGCGCGCCGCGAGAGCTTCTCCATGGCCTTCATGAGCGCCTTCTTCTGGGCATCGGCTTTGCCCATTTGGGCAAAGACGAGCTGCGACGTCGCGTCCTTCAGCTCGTCGGGCTTGTCGGTTGTCATAGTGCACGAGTCCGATGCGGCCTTGGCGCCCCCCTTGGCCTGCGCGGCGGCGGACGAGGTGACGGCGAGCGCCACGAGCGGTGCGACCCAGTGACGGGCGACGATCATAGATTAGTCTCCTGAATGTTGGCGACGCGGCGGGGCGATGCCCGCCGGTCTGGATCCGACTTCGAGCCCGGCCGCGTGCGCCGCGGCCTCCCGGGCGATGGCCTGCACCTCACGCAACGGCCGGCCAGATTCGGCCGCGATCCGCGCGACATCGCTGAATTCCGGCTTGCCGCGATGCTCCCCCGCGGGGGTCGTCACGAACTTTACCCGCACCGCCTTACCGAGTACCTGCACCGTGCGCTCCTCGCGCGGCAACGCGTGACGCTCCACCGCCACGCGACGGACGCCGATCGCGCTCGTCTGGGCGAAGATGGCGTTCTCAAGTGTTTCCGCAAGCGCGGCGGTCGAGAGCACGTCGACGCGCACGCCGGGACGTCCTTTCTTCATCACCGTGGGTACGAGCACCACGTCGAGCGCGCCCGCCGCACGGAGCGCGTCGGCCGCGGCCGCGAGCGACTCGCCATCCATGTCGTCCACGTCGGTGCTGAGCTGTACGAGGTATTCCACTAGGAGCGCGTCGCGCGAGGCGGGCTCGGCCAGAATGAGCCGCAAGGCGTTGGGGCGCCCATGCGGGTCCTTCGTGCCGGCGCCGAAGCCGCTGCGCAGCGGCAGGTACGACGCGGGGGAGGGGCCGCTCGAGAGCACTCGGATGAGTGCCGCGCCGGTGGGCGTCACGAGCTCGCCCGCCCCTTCCGGCCCGGGGCGGATGACGTGGCCTTCGAGCAGCTTCAGCGTCGCCGGCGCGGGCACCGGGAGCGTGCCGTGCGCGGCCTCCACCGTGCCGTCGCCGACGCTGACCGGGCCGCAGTAGACCGATCCGATCCCGAGCTGCTCGACGCCCCAGAGGGCGCCGACGATGTCGAGGATCGCGTCCACCGCGCCCACTTCGTGCAGGTGCACGCGCTCCGAGGAGACACCGTGGAGCGCCCCTTCCACCGTGGCGATCGCCTCGAACGCGTCGAGCGCCCGCTCGCGCACCCCCGGCGGAAGGTCCGCGGCCGTCAGCAGCGCGCGGATCTCCTTCAGGTGGCGACCGTGGGGCTGCGGCGGGATGTCGAAGTCCACCTTCGTGCACGCGATCCCCGCGCGCTGCACCCGCTCGACGCGCACGCTCACGCCGGCGAGGCCGAGCCGCGCGGGGAGCGCCCGCAACCAGTCCGGGTCGAGTCCGGCGTCGAGGAGCGCGCCGAGCATCATGTCACCCGAGATGCCACTGAAGGGGTCGAGGATCGCGATCGGCATGGCGCTGGAATTTACCTCAGGAACAACGAGCGGGGCTAGTCGCGGTACGACGCGCCGCTGCCGGTGTTGAAGATCACCACGCGCGCGGATCGCGCGATCCGCCCGGCGCTCACGAGAGTCCGGCAGACGGCGAGCGCGCAGCCACCCTCGGGACCCGCGTCCACCCCGGTGGCGCGAGAGAGCTCGAGCGTCGCGGCAGCGATGGCCTCCTCGCTCGCGGCCGCGGCATCACCTGAGCTCTCGCGCAGGGCACGCAGGATCAGCCGGTCGCCGAGCGGTGCCGGCACGCGTAGTCCGCTCGCGTGCGTCGAAGGATCCGCCCACGGCTCGGCCCGGTCGGCCCCGACGGCGAAGCTGCGCACGATCGGCGCGCAACCATCGGCCTGGGCCGTGATCATCCGCGGCAGCCCGGTCGACGAGGCGAGCCAGCCGTGCTCGCGCAGCTCGGCGAACGCCTTCCACATCCCGATGAGCCCCGTGCCGCCGCCGGTGGGATAGATGATCACGTCGGGCAGCGTCCAGTCCAGCTGCTCGGCGAGCTCGATCCCGAGCGTCTTCTTCCCCTCGATGCGGTACGGTTCGCGGAGCGTGGACACGTCCATCCAGCCGCGCTCGGCGGCGAAGGCGCGCGCGGCCTTTCCCGCGTTGCCGATGTGGCCCGGCATGGTGATGAGCTCGGCGCCATAGGCCCGGATCGTGGCGAGGATCGCGCGAGGGGTCGTCTCGGGGGCGTAGACGCGCACGGGGATGCCCGCCGCCGCCCCATAGGCCGCGAGCGCGGCCCCCGCGTTGCCGGCCGTCGGCACCACGAGCCCCGGCACGCCCAACGCGCGCGCGCGAGTGACGGCGGCGCTCATCCCGCGCGCCTTGAAGCTCGCGGTGGGGTTGAGCCCTTCGTCCTTCACCCAGAGCTCCGCCACGCCCAGCGTACGCGCGAGCGCGGGCGCTTCCAGCAGCGGGGTCCCCCCTTCGCCGAGCGACACCGGACGCTCGTCGGTCGCGAGCGGCAGGAACGCCGCGTACCGCCACATGTCCCAGGTGGGCCAGAGGGCGTCGCGCGAGCGCGGCAGCGTGTGGTGGCGCACGAGGTACGGCTGAGCGCAGCGTGGGCAGACGCCGGCGAGTGCGTCGCCCGGTGCCTCGTGGGCGCAGGCGGAGCACTCGAGCGACCACGATGGGTTGGCCACCTCAGTCTCCCGCGGTGTCGGGCGGCGCGGGCGGCGCCGCGCCCTCACGCGCGCGCAACCCGTTCACGACGCGCTGCGCGCTCGCGGCGCTGAATCCCGGGAGGTCCGCGATCGCCTCGACGCTCGCCACCCGAACGCCCTCCAGACTCCCGAAGGCCCGCAGGAGTTCGCGCCGTCGCGCGGGGCCGATGCCCGGCAGGCTGAGCAGCTCGGAGGTCACCGTGCGCATCGTGCGGCGCTTGCGATTGTACGTGACGGCGAAGCGGTGCGCCTCGTCGCGCGCCCGCTGCAGCAGACGCAGCCCCGGCGAGCGGCGCGCGAGCCGCAGCGGCTCGGCGCGCCCGGGCAGGAAGACCTCCTCCTCCCGCTTCGCGAGGCTCGCGATCTGCAGTTTGCCGAGGCCGAGCGCCTCGAGCGATTCCTGGGCGACGGAGAGCTGCCCCTTCCCGCCGTCGATCAGAACGAGATCGGGGAGCGGGCTCTCCTCCTCGAGCCGGCGGTGGAAGAGCCGCGTGACCGCTTCGCGCATCGAGGCGAAATCGTCGGTGCCCTCTACCGTCTTGATGCGCAGCTTCCGGTACTCGGCGCGCTTGGGCCGCCCATTCTCGAACCAGACGCACGAGGCGACGGTGTCCGTCCCCTGCGCGGTGGAGATGTCGAAGCACGCGATGGCGCGCGGCACGCGCTCGAGGCCGAGCTCGCGCTGGAGCTCGTACACCGGATCTACGGCCCGCTCGTCGGTCTCCGCGCCGGCGAGCCGGAACTCCTCCAGGAGATGGCGCGCGTTCTGCTCCGCGAGGTCCACGAGCTCGCGACGCGACCCGCGCTGCGGAATGCGCACTTCGGTCCCGGCGAGCGACGCCTCGATGAGCTCGCGGTCGGCGAACTCGAAGGGGACGATCAGCTCAGCCGCGCGCTCGGCGGCCGGCAGATACGCGCGGGCGAGATACGCCGCGAGAACGGAGGGATCGGCTTCCCCGTCGAGATTGCCGATGTACTGGTGCTCGCGACCGAGCAGCTTCCCGCCCCGGATGCGGAGCATCACGACACACGCCTCGTCACCATCCCGGGCGTAGCCGAGCACGTCGCGATCGCCGCCCTCCAGCTCGACGATCACGGTGGGCTCCTCCATCCGCTCGAGGGCGGCGAGTGTGTCGCGGAGCTCGGCCGCCCGCTCGAAGTCGAGCGTCGTCGAGGCATCGTCCATCCGGGCGCGCACGCGGCGCATCACCTCGCCCGCGCGACCGTCGAGGAAGAGCAACACCTCATCGATCATCCCCCGGTAGTCCTCCTGCGTCTGCGCGAGGACGCACGGCGCCTTGCATCGGCCGATATGATAGTCCAAGCAAGGCCGCTCCGGCATCTCCCGGGGCATGTCGTAGCTGCACGAGCGCACGGTGAAGATGCGCTTCACCAGGTTCAGCGCCCGGCGCATGGCGCCCACGTCGGTGTAGGGTCCGAAGTAGCGCGCGCCGTCGTTCACCAGCCGCCTCGTCACGAGCACGCGCGGGAAGGGCTCCTGCACCGAGACCTTGATGAACGGGTACGACTTGTCGTCCCGGAGCAGGATGTTGTAGCGGGGGTGGTGTTCCTTGATGAGATTCGACTCGAGCACGAGCGCGTGCACCTCGCTCGGAACGACGATCGTCTCCACGTCCGCCACCTGGCGCATCATCACGCGCGTCTTCGTCGTCTCCGACGGGTCGCCCCCGAGATAGCTGCGCACCCGCGCGCGCAGCCGCTTGGCCTTTCCCACGTACAGCACCCGCCCATCGTCGTCCTTCCACAGGTAGACGCCGGGCGAATCGGGGAGGGTGGCGATCTTGGCGGCGAGCGCGGCCGGGGGCTCTCGGTGCATCCGTGGAAAGATAACGCGCGCGGAAGCCCCCGCCGCGGCTCAGGCTCCGCGGCGGCGATGGAACGCATCGATGAGCGCGCGCCCCTCGTCCACCTTCAGCAGCGCGGTGAGCACGAAGTACGCGGTGCCATAGGGCAAGAGCACGAGCAGGGCGACGACGATCGGATGCAGCGCGCCGATGGCGACCTGCAGGGCGAACGCCAGCCCGGCGGCCGCGCCCGCCGCGATCCAGAGCCGCGCGAGATAGGCGGCGGTGGGCGCCGCGAATCCGATGCGCGCGCGCAGGGCGCGCCGCAACAACACGAATTCCACCCACCCGGCGATCCCCGCCGACGCCGTGAGGCCGGCCGCGCCCCAGCGCGCCTCGATGCCGAGGATCGGCGGTAGCGTGAGCGCGAAGAGGAAACCGAGCCCCGTGGTGAGCGCCACCCGCACCAGCGCGAAGCGCAGCGGCGTTCGCGTGTCGCGCAGCGCGTAGAACGCCGACGCGTACAGGCGTCCGAGGGTGGAGGCGAGGAGCCCCACCGCCGAGCCCATGAGGATCCCCCACACGTACAGCGTGTCCTGGTGCGAGAAGTGCCCGGTTTGGAAGAGCGCGCCGGCCACGACATCGCCGAGCACGAGGAAGGCGACAGCCGACGGGATGACCAGGAAGGCGATGCGCCGGAGGCCGCGCTCCAATCGGGTGCGCAGCGCCGCCGCGATCGCGTTCGGGCCGCCGGTCACGCTCGACATCGCCGGGAGCTCGGCCGCCGACACCGACATGCCGAACAGGCTCACCGGGAGCGTGTACAGCACTTGGGCGCTCGCGAGCGCGGCCACCGCACCACCGGGGAGGAAGCTCGCGATCAGGGTGTCCACGTAGGCGCTGATCTGGACCACGCCGCGCCCGACGAAGACGGGGAAAAAGTTCGCGAGCACCGTGCGCGCGTGGCGCGAGCCGATCGCGAGCGACGGCGCGGCGCGCGGCACCAGCTTGCGCACCACCGGCAGTTGGACGAGCAGCTGAAGCGCGCTCCCGGCGACCGAGCCGCCCGCCGCCCAGATCGCCAGCTTCTGCGGCGACGCGTCCGCCCCGGCGATCACGAGCGCGACGATGATCGCCACGTTCCACGCGATCGGCGCCGCGTACGAGAGCAGGAAGCGGCGGTGGCTGTTGAGCACGCCCAGGCACCACGCCGAGAGCACGAGCAGGCCCGCGCCCGGGAAGAGCATCCGCACGAGCGAGATCGTGAGATCGCGTTTGGCTCCCTCGAAGCCCGGCGCGATGAGGCCGATCAATTGCGGCGTGGCCACCACGCCGAGCAGCACCAGGAGCGATGTCACGAGCGCCAGCAGCGTCGCGACGACGCTCGCGGTGTGCGCCGCCTCCGTCTCATCCCCTTCCGCCAG
>JAYUMO010000250.1:0-2896 GCA_043762555.1 Gemmatimonadaceae bacterium
CCGCGCCCACGACGATCCCGAGCACGATCAGCCGCCCCGCTTCACCCACCACCATGCGCAGCACCTGTCGGTTCGCGGCGCCGAGCGCCATGCGGATGCCGATCTCATTGCGGCGACGCGTGACATTGTACGACATCGTGCCGTACAGCCCGATCACCGCGAGCAGGAGCGCCAACGCGCCGAAGAAGGCGGACAGCGACGCGAGCAGCCGCGGCCGCGCGAGCGAGCCCGACACCTGCGCCTCGAACGTCTCGATGCCGAGCGAGATCGCCGGATTGGCCTCCGCCACCGCCGACCGCACCGCCCCTACCAGTGCGGCTGGCGCGCCCGTGCTGCGGATCGAGTAGGTCACATCGGTGAGCGGGATCCCCCCCTGCCCGAGCGGCATGTACGCGGTGGCGAGCGTCTTCTCCTCGAGTTTCTGATATTTCGCGTCGCGCACCACGCCCACGACCTGCCTCGGCGGCGTGAGTGTGTCGCCGTCCGGCGTGCGGAAGCTGCGTCCGAGCGGGCTCGTGGATCCGAAGAAGCGGTGCGCCATCGTTTCGTTGATCACCGCCACGCGCCGATTCTGCGTGATGTCCTCCCCGGTGAAGTCCCGCCCCGCGAGTAGCGCGGTGCCGAGTGTCGAGAAATAGCCGTCGGTCACTTCGTTGAAATAGACGAGGGAATCCGAGCGGGACGCGGGCACATAGCCCGGGACGACGACGAATTCGTTCCATGACATTCGGCCGATCGGTGTGAGCAGCGACACGCTCGCATCGGTGACACCCGGCAGCGCGCGCAGCCGCCGCAGCAGGTCGCTCTGCACCGCGTTGAGCCGGTCGCCCTTGTAGCCCGCGTTGCCGAAATCCATCTCCACGAGCAGCACCCCCTCGCGGCGGAAGCCCGGATCGAGTGTCACGAGCTTGCGGAAGCTGCCAAGTAGAAGCCCGGACGCCGCGACGAGCGCGAGCGACAGCGCGACCTGCGCCACCACGAGCGTCTTGCCGAGCCGGTGGCGCGCGTCGCCGCCGGTGGCCCCGCGGCCCCCGGACTTGAGCGCCGACTGGGGCGCGACGCGCGTGGCCCGCCACGCGGGCGCGAGGCCGAAGAGCACCGCGGTGCCGGCCGCGATCGCGACGGTAAAGCCGAGCACGCGGTAGTCGATGGAGAGATCGAGCCAGACCGGGCGGTCGCCGTTGGAGAGGAAGCCGACGAGCAGCCCGCTCGCCCACTGCGCGAAGAGGATGCCGAGCGCCGCGCCGGTGAGGGAGAGGAGCAGACTCTCGGTGAGCAGCTGACGCACGATCCGCCACCGGCCGGCGCCGACGGCGAGCCGGATCGCGAATTCGCGCTGCCGCGCGGCGGCGCGCGCGAGGAGCAGGTTCGCGATGTTCGCGCACGCGATCAGGAGCACGACGCCCACCACCACCATGAGCGTGAGCAGTGCCAGTCGGTAGCGGCCGCGCAGCTCGGAGAATCCCGTCGCGGCCGGGGAGGCGGCCAAGCTGTTCCGGAGATACTCCGCCTTGTCGCCGCCGGAATAGCGCGGCGGGAGCGTCGCGGTGAAGATGCCGGGTGCGGCGGCGGCGATCCGCGCGTGCGCCTGCGAGGCAGTCACGCCGTCGTTGGGGCGGACGATGATGTTGAGGAACCAGCGCGCCCGGATGTCGAGCACGTCGGGGCTGAAGAAGAGCGCCTGCGCGCAGAGCGGGACGTAGACATCGGCCGAGCGCCCGACCTCGAGGCCGGAGAATTCCGGCTCCACTACTCCGACAACATCCAGCGGGTGACCGTCGAGCGAGACCGTCTTGCCGAGCGCGCTGGCGACGCCGCCGAATTCGCGTTCGGCGAAACCGGCACTCACCGCGACGGCGCCGGCGCAGCCGCGGTGGTCGTCGCTCGCTTGCAGGAGCCGACCGGCCACCGGGCGGACCCCGAGCACGTCGAAGAACGCGCCGCTCACCCAGGAGCCTCGCGTGCGACGTTCGACGCCGCCCTTGGCCAAATTGAATCCAGTTGATGCGAAGGCGAGCGAGCCCGCGTACGGCTTGGTCTGGTCACGGATCCGCTCCCAGAGCGGATTGGTGAACTCGTCCACCCCGCCCGCCCCGATCTCGCCGATGGCGGCATCGGCCAGTCCGAATGACACCTTGAGCAGCTGCTCGGGATGGCTCACCGGGAGCGGCTTGAGGATGAGGGCATTGGTGAGACTGAAGATCGCCGTGTTCGCGCCGATGCCGAGGGCGAGGGAGAGGATGGCGACGAGCGCGAAGCCGGGGCTGTGGAGGAGTGCGCGCACGGCGTAGCGGATGTCGGCGACGAGCGACTCGAGCCAGGCGAGCGCGTCCTCGTCGTGGGTGCGTTCCTTCTGGAGCGTGCGATTGCCGAAGCGGCGGCGGGCTTCGTACGCCGCGTCGCGCTCGGTCATGCCGCCCGCGGCGAGCTGGTCGCGACGCTCGGCCAAATGAAATGCGATCTCGCGGTCGAGCTCCTTCGAGAGCCGGTTCGAGCGCACGACGTTGATGAGGCGACGATACCAGGACATGGGACTCTCCCTTACGCGCGAGCGGTGGTATCAGGCATACCGGAGCACTCGGCTCACCCCTTCAGTGAGACGGGCCCAGCTCTCCTGCTCTTCGGCGAGCTGTTTTCGGCCGGCGGCGGTGATGGCATAGAAGCGGGCCTGGCGACCGGTCTCGGTGGCACCCCACCTGCCTTTGATCCAGCCGTCCTGCGTCAGGCGGTGGAGGGCGGGATAGAGCGAGCCCTCTTCGACGCGGAGGAGGTCGCTGGAGCTCTGTTGCACGTGCTGCGTGATGGCGTAGCCATGGAGGGGGCCTCGACTCGCCAGGGTCTTGAGGACGAGGAGGTCCAGCGTGCCTTGTAAAATATCGTTTTGGCGTGGCATGGG
>JAYUMO010000251.1:0-3497 GCA_043762555.1 Gemmatimonadaceae bacterium
GGATGGGGATCACGCCGGCGATGATCCGCCTGTCGATCGGCGTCGAGCACCCCGAAGATGTGATGGCCGACCTCGAGCAGGCGCTCGCCACGATCTAGCCGGCGAGCGCGCCCTCATTGCACCGGCGGCGGCGGGACGGTCGGCGTCGGCGCCGGTGCACGCGCGGGGCTCCACGTCTCGGGATGCTCCGTCTTCCAGCGCATCGCCGAGTAGATGCGTGTGCGCCCGCTCGGGTGGTCGTACCAGATGATCTCCTCGAGCGGACCTGGCTCCAGCTTCCGGTACTCGCTGAGCATCAGCGCCGTCTGCGCGAAGCCGTCGGGCTGGCGCGCCGCGTTGAGGCCGAAGATGTCCGCCTCGTACTCCTGCGTTCGGATCACGCTGTTGATCACCGGGGTCATCGCGAACAGGTAGGCGGAGAAGAGCAGCACGACCAACGGGAGACCGGCCACGTCGCCGATCCCGCGCACCCGCCATGTCGCCTCGTAGCGCGCTCGCAATCGCTCGAAGAACAGGTTCACGAGCGCGAAGCCGACGAAGAGGATCACCCCGAATTCTAGCAGCCCCTTGTACACGTGGTTGAGCACGTAGTGGCCCATCTCGTGCCCCATCACCGCCTCGATCTGCGGGAGCGTCGCGCGGTTGAGCAGATTGTCGTTGAGCGTGATCCGTTCGGTGCCGAGGAGTCCGCTCACGTTGGCGCTCACGCGCTTGGTCTGCTTCGATGCGTCGATCTCCCACACTTCCTTCGCATTGATCCCGTTGGCGCGCGCGAGCGACAGGATGGGCTGCACCACGCGCTGATCGGCGAGCGGTGTCGGATGGTTGAAGAGCGGGACGATCACCACCGGGGCAATGAGCACGCCGAACGCCAAGAACAGGATCGCGCCGGCGGTGCCCCACATCCACCACGTGTGGGGCGCGCGCCGCACGACCCCGTAGAACCCCGCGATGGCGAGGCTACCCAAGACGAGCACCACCAACAGCGCCTTCCCCGCCTCGCCGAACCACCCGCCGAGCGTGAGGTTCGAGAGTCCGTACTGGTGCTCGCGGAAGTAGCCTTGGTACAGGTCGAGCGGGAGCGAGAGCAGCGTCAGCACCACGAGGAACTGCGCTGCATAGAGCATCGTCCGCGCCGGCCGCCACGGCACCAAGCGCTCGGCGTGGTCGCGCATCCGCGCGGAGAGTCCCGTCTGCAGCAGCAGAACGAACACGGCCGCGTTCCAGAGGACGTTCCAGAGCTGCAGCCAATACCCGCCCTCGAAGTACGCATCCGACTTCGTCTTCTGGTCGGCGGGGAGCTGGTCGAGATAGGCGCGCGTGGCGGCGGCGACGTCGATGTGCCCGGAGGCGCCACTCGCCGCCGCGGGGGCAGGCGCCGGTTGGATCATGGGCGCGGTCGCCGGCGTTTGCGCGGAGCCGGCGAAGGCGAGCGCGGCCAGCGCGCCAAGCGTGAACACCAGGGAGACTGCCGAGCGAGGCATGGACATCGATGGCACCGGGGAGGAGGAGACGAAGCGCGACGCACGATTCTCGCGCGCTCGGCCGCCCGGCGGAAGGGTGGCGCAACTCGGGGGCGGGCGGTGTACATTCTGAACGGGTCGCGTGGTGCGACCCTTTCCGTCCCATCCCACCGTGCCCATGCGCCTCTCTCAACGCCGCTGCTCCGTCAACGCGCTGCTCGCCGCCGCGGCGATCGCGCTCCCCGCCCAGGCACCGCTTCACTACCCCGACGCCCGGCGGAGCGGTCAGGTGGACGACTTCTTCGGCACGATGGTGGCCGATCCCTTCCGCTGGCTCGAGAACACCACCGATCCCGAGACTCGCGAGTGGATCGCCGCGGAGAACACCCTCACCTTCGCCTACCTCGCCGCCCTGCCGCAGCGTGCGACGATCCGCGCCCGGCTCGGCGAGCTCTGGGACTACCCGCGCACCGGCGTGCCCGTGCGGCGCCAGAATAGCTACTTCTACTCGTTTAACAGCGGACTCCAGCGGCAGTCGGTGATCTACAGCGAGCGCGTGGGGAACGGCGAGAAGACGGTGATCCTCGACCCCAACACCCTCTCCGCCGACGGCACCGTCGCGCTCAGCACCTGGGCGCCGAGCCGCAACGCGCGCTATCTCGGCTACGCGTTGAACGTGAGCGGCTCCGACTGGCAGGAGATCCGCGTGCGCGACCTGGAATCGGGGAAGGACCTGGCTGACACCCTGCATTGGGCGAAGTTCACCGGCGTCGCGTGGACGAACGACAGTCGCGGCTTCTTCTACGCCCGCTACGCCGCGCCCACCGAGGGCGATCCGCTGCTCGTGCCGAGCCGCGGGCAGAAGCTCTATTACCACCGGCTCGGCGATGCGCAGGCGAAGGACGCGCTGATCTGGGAGCGCCCCGACCAGCCCGAGTGGTACGTCGGCGCCGAAGTGAGCGACGACGGCCAGTTCGCGATCATCACGATCGCCGAGGGGACGAGCCCCAAGAACCGGCTCTATTTCATCGATCTCGATGATCCGGGGAAACCGAAAGTGCGCGCCCCGGTGGTGAAGCTCATCGACAAGTTCGACGCGAATTACACGTTCATCGACAACGCCGCGGATTACTTCTTCCTCCAGACGGACCTGAACGCGCCGCGCGGGAAGGTGGTGCTCGTCGACATCGACCAGGGCCGGCGCATCGCGCCGCGTGTCATGATCCCGGAGTCGGAGGACAAGCTCGAGAGCGTGACGATGGTCGGTGGATACCTCGTGACCGACTACCTGCACGACGCGCACTCGGTGATGCGACTGTTCACCTACCGCGGCGCCACGGTGCGCGAGCTCGAGCTCCCCGGGCTCGGCACGATCGGCGCCGTCTCAGGGCGCCCCAATGAGCCGGAGCTCTTCTATAGCTACGTCTCCTTCCTCCAGCCCTCGACGGTGTTCCGCTACGACCTGAAAAAGCGGACGTCGTCCACCTTCTTCGACCCCAAGTTCACCTTCGACCCCGCGAAGTTCGAGACGAAGCAGGTGTTCTATCGAAGCAAGGACGGCACGCGCGTCCCAATGTTCATCACCGCGCGGAAGGGGATCGCGTTGGACGGACAGAATCCCACGCTGCTCTACGCCTACGGCGGGTTCGACATCGCCACACGCCCGGCCTTCTCGCCGAGCCGGATCGCCTGGTTGGAGATGGGCGGCGTGTACGCGGTGGCGAACATCCGCGGCGGCGGCGAATACGGCGAAGCGTGGCACCAGGCGGGGATGTTCGAGAAGAAGCAGCATGTCTTCGATGACTTCATCGCGGCGGCCGAGTATCTGGTGCGCGAGAAGTACACGTCGCCGGCGAAACTCGCAATTCAGGGCGGGTCGAACGGCGGTCTGCTCGTGGGCGCGGTGATGACGCAGCGTCCCGAGCTCTTCGGCGTCGCGCTCCCGGCGGTCGGCGTGATGGACATGCTGCGCTACCAGAAGTTCACCGCCGGCTGGGGATGGAAGGTGGAGTACGGCTCGGCGGAGGACTCGGC
>JAYUMO010000252.1:0-6920 GCA_043762555.1 Gemmatimonadaceae bacterium
CAGCTGGTAGCCGTTGTCCTTGAACACCTGCCCGAAGTTGTTGAGCTCGGGCCACACGGTGTGGCAGGCCGAACAGTTGAGCGAATATTTTCGGGCGAAGGCAGGGATCAGCGCCTTCCGTTTGACCGAGAGCGTGTACCGCTCCGAGCTCGGCTGCGCCGTCGCGCTCGTGCTCGTGTTAGGTGCGGTAGCGGTCGGCGACGCCGACCGATCGTGGAGCGCGAGTGGGGATCTCGCCGGTCCGGTGGCGACATCGCCGCGGGGGACCATCGCCGTGGTGCTGAGCACCACGCCTGCGATCATTCCGGTGCGGGTCACGATCGAACTCGACCACCTCGCACCGCCCGCACCCTTCATCAACCAGGTGTTCATGCCGCCTCCCGTATGGTCCGGTGCGCTGCCCATCCGTCTCGCCGCCCTGACCAAGCCAACAGGCAATGCGGTTCCTGCGGAAAAGGCTTCATACGACGACTGGTATCTCCTGTCAATATGCGAGTTGAGAAGATTAGGCGGCTCAAACCCCAACCCCGCCGTCGTCTACTGGAGTTTGGCGAGCTTGGCCTTGATACGCTCGCTCTGCGGGAAACGTTGGGCGAGTGCGCCGAGGATCGCGCGCGCGGAATCCTGCCGGCCGAGGCCGGCGAAGGCGTCGGCGCGGAGCATGTCGTAGCGGGTGCGGAGCCGTGACGTGTCGGGGGGTGCCGCCTGCTGGCGCAGGGCGGCGAGCGCGGCCGCCGGGTCCCGCCGGTCGGTGATGAGCGATTCGATCGCCGCCAACTGGACGGCGGGATCGCCCGGGAAGCGTTGCGCCAACTCCGCGAACTCGCGGGCCGCGGCCGCGGGGTTCTTCTGGTCGCGGTCGAGGAGGGCGCGATTGTAGAGCGCCGCGCGCACGGTGTTGTTCACATCCGCGGAGTCGCCGCTGCGCATCCCCACGCCCCCGGCGTACGAGAATACGAGATCGCCGCCCAGGTCGCCCACCTCATACAGTTGGTACGCGCCCCAGACGCAGACCGCTGCCGAGCCGGCGATGACCCCGCGTCGCCACTTAGTCTTGGCAACGGCGGGGAGCAGCGCGATGAGCTCGAGCGCCGCGATCGCGAGGAAGAGATTGCGCGTCTCCTTACCGGCGTCCTCGTGCATCCGCACCGCCTCCCCCACCCCTGGGATGCGTTCCGCGAGCTCGTGCGCCTGGGTGCCCGACTGGACCGCGACCACCGATGCGATCGTCCCGAGGACGATCAGCGCCGTCGCCGCGCGATCGGTCCACGGGAGCTTCCCGGTCAAGGAGAGCCAGCGAAAGAGGATCCCGAGCGAGAGCCCAGCGATCACGAAGTGAACGATCTGTGGGTGGAATGAGCCGATGTCAGGCATTGCCGTTCACTCGTGGTCGGGTGTGAAGGGGGAATGTACGCGTGCGCGCGGCTGCCGAAAGACAGGCGCCCCGATGCGCCGTCTTGACGCGGCGAGCGCGGGCGCCTATGCTCGCCCGCGTGCGCAGGTGGTGGTCGAGCGAGACACCCACATACCGGAGGCCTGGATGCCAAGTTCCGTTATCCGCCGCATTGGCCCGATCGTCCTCGTGCTCATAGCCCTGCTCTGCTCCGCCGTGCGGCTCTCCGCGCAGACGGGCACCGTACAGGGAAAGGTGGCCGACAGCACGGGCGCCGTCGTCCCTGGCGTCACGGTCACCGTGGATCAGACTTCGGTGAAGGCGACCACGAATGCGGACGGCCGCTACATTTTGCGCGGGGTGCCCGCCGGTGCGCGAACGGTCCGGGCGCGCGTGATCCGGTTCGCGCCGGCCACCGTGAAGGTCACGGTGAAGGCCGACGACGCCGTCGAGCTCAACATCACGCTCAAGCACACCATCACCGTGCTCGCACCGGTGGACGTGGTGGTCGGCTCGCACGGCGTGCACACGGCCGCGGATGAGCTCGCGGTGCCGGTGGATATCTACGGCTCCGTAAAGATCGCCGAACAGGGCTCGACCGAGACCGGCGAGATCCTCGCCGCGCTCTCGCCGTCGATCAACTTCCCGACCCAGAGCGTGACCGACGCGAATGACATCGTCCGGCCGTTCACGCTGCGCGGTCTGTCCCCCGACCACACCCTCGTGCTGATCAACGGGTGGCGCCAGCACCAGACCGCGCTCTTGAACACCTTTCCGTACGGCTCCGCCGCCGGGTCGAGCGGCGTGGATCTTAACGCCATCCCGGCGAGCGCGATCGGTCAGGTGGAAGTGCTTCGCGACGGCGCCGCGTCGCAGTACGGATCGGACGCGATCGCCGGCGTGGTGAACATCAAGCTCAAGGACGGAGACTTTGATCCCTTCTTGCAAGCCACTGGCGGCCAATACAACACGGGGAATGGGTACAAGGTGGACGGACAGGCGGTGGACTTGAACGGGGGATTCTCCGTTCCCGTAGGGCACGGCTCGCTAGGCCTGTTCGGGGAGTACGGACACCACGATCCCACGAACCGGGCGTGGGCGGATCCCAGTCTCGCGGACCAGAATGGGGTGACCGACATCGTCGATCCGAACACCGGACGGGTCACGAAGAAACTAAATAGTATTCCCCAGCCGAATTATCACTGGGGCGACGGGCTCGAAGATGATGGCATGCTGTTCGGCAACCTCCGCCTCCCCGTCGGCTCCGGCGGCAACAGCGAGGTCTACGCCTTCGGCGGTTACAGCAAGCGCGTCGGCACCGGGAACGGCTATTACCGCTATTCCGGCGACAATACGAACTGGACCCAGATCTATCCCAACGGCTTCCTTCCCCAGTTCCATCCGCTCGTGCAGGACTACTCCGTTACGGGCGGCGTGCGCACTGAGATCGGCGGCTGGGCCACCGACATCGGCCTGTCGTACGGAGCCAACAGCTTCGAGTATCATCTGGAGAACACCCTCAATCCCTCGCTCGGACCGTCGCTCTCGACGCCGTACAGCGCCGGCGCCCAAGGTCTACCGAACCAATTGAGCTTCAACGCGGGCGAATTGAAGCGTGGTGAATTCGAGGCCGGCGCCACTCTCACCAAAGCGGTCGCGATGGGGCTTCGCGCCCCCGTGAACGTCGCGCTCGGGGCGCTCTTCCGCGACGAGAGTTACCAGGTCATCGCCGGGGAGAAGGCGTCTTGGATCAACGCCGACACGATCGGGCAGGCCGGCGATCCAGCCACCGGTGGCTCTTCCGTGTTCCCGGGCTTCGCGCCGAGCGACGTGAGTTCGAACAGCCGCACCAACATCGGCATTTTCGCCGATCTGGAATCCAATGTCAGCGAGGCTGTGCTCCTCAACGTCGCCGGCCGCTACGAGAACTACAGCGATTTCGGGAGCGCGCTCACCGGCAAGATCGCCGCGCGCTATCAGCCGACGAGCGAGGTCGTCCTGCGAGGGACGCTCAGCACGGAGTTCCGGGCGCCCGGGCTCCCACAAAGCTATTGGAGCCACACGACCACGAACTTCATCGGTGGCCAGTTGGTCCAAGTCGGCAATTACCCGGTGAACAATCCGGTGAGCCAGCTCTTCGGCGCGCAGCCCCTCAAGGACGAGACCTCGGTGAACCTCAGCGCGGGCATCGCCTACACGCCCAGGCCGGATTTCACGATGACGCTGGACGCGTTCTGGATCCAGATCACGAATCGGATACTGCTTGGCGCCACCTTTGACGGTTCGTCCGACACTGTCGTAGCGCGCATTCTCACGAATGCTGGATACACCACGATCGGCGCCGTGCAGTTCTTTTCCAATGGTATTGACACCAAGACCACCGGCGTCGACGTCACCGGCAACTGGGTGGTGCCGGCCGGGAAAGGGAGCTGGGATTTCAACCTGGCGCTGAACTGGACGCAGAATCTGATCACGCGCGTGCGGGGCCTGCCGCCGGTGCTCCAGGGAACGGCCACGACATATACGAGCGCGCTCGATCTCGTGACCACGCTCGCGATCACGAAGGAGCGGCCCGATTGGCGTGGTATCCTCACGGCCACGTACACGCAGAGCCATTTCCACGGGCTCGCCCGATTCTCGTACTATGGCCAGTTCTCATCCGCGGAGCCGAGCTTCACGGATTCGGCGACGTACGCACCCCGCACGCTTACGGATGCCGAAGTCGGCTATCAGTTTGCGAACGTGGATCTCTCTGTCGGATCGAGGAATCTCTTTAACATCTACCCCGGACGGATGTGGAACAGCGTCAATAACAATGGAGGCGTCTTCCCCTGGGCCGCCGCGTCGCCCTTCGGCTACAATGGGCGGTACGTGTACGTTCGCGCGAACATGGTGCTGATGCGGTAGCAGTCGCCGCGGATGACGCCCGAGGAGCAAGCGGGCCGAGCGCGATGCTGCGCTCGGCCCGCTTTTTCTTGGACCCGGTCGCCGTTACGGCGCCGCCTTCACGTCCCCGCCGCCGCTGACGCGATACTTCTCGAACCACGCCAGGATGTACGCCACCTTGGCGATCATGTTGCTCGGCGTTGCCGAGATGTCGTGCGATGAATTCGGGAAGCGCACCATCGCGGTCGGCACCTTGCGCAGCTTGAGCGCCTCGTAGAATTGCTCGGCCTCCGAGCTCGGCGTGCGGTAGTCCACTTCCCCGGTCAGGAGCATCGTGGGCGTGGTCACGTTCCCCACGTACGAAATCGGCGAGCGCTTCATGTAGTGCGCCACGCTGTCCCACGGGAATCCGGGGAACCAGTAGCGGGTGAACACGACATCGACGTCCGACGTGAGCACGAAGCTGTACCAGTTGATCGCCGGCTTCTGCACGGCGGCGGCGCGGAAGCGGTGCGTGTGGCCGACGATCCACGCGCTGAGCACGCCGCCGCCGCTCCCGCCGGTGACGAAGAGATTCGCGGGGTCCACGTAGCCCTTCGCGATCACCGCGTCCACCCCCGACATCAGGTCATCGTAGTCGTGATCGGGGTAGTCGTGGTGGATCAAGTTGCCGAACTCCTCGCCGTAGCTCGTGGAGCCGCGCGGGTTCGTGTAGAGCACCACGTAGCCCGCCGCGGCGTAGAGCTGGATCTCCGACGCGTAGCGCGCACCGTAGTTGGCGAAGGGGCCGCCGTGGATCTCGAGGATCAGCGGGTATTTCTTCTTCGCGTCGAAGCCGGGCGGCTTCACGATCCATCCCTCGACGCGGCGCTTGTCGAAGGAGGACTCGTACCAGATCTCCTCGACGGTGCCGAGCGTCTTGAACGCGAAGAGATCGTCGTTGAGGCGTGTCAGCCGCTGCGCGGGCTTCCCCGCGGCGCCGATGGCGAGGTCCGCCGGATGATCGGGCGCCGCCAGCGTGAAGGCGAAGCGCCCCGTTCCCGCGAGGGAGAAGGAGCCGCCGCCATAGGGGCGGCCGAGATCGAGACCGCCCACCGCCGACGCCAGCGTCGTGATCTGACCGGCGAGCGTGATGTAGCCGACCTTCGTGTCCCCTTGGTCATCGTACTGGAAATAGATCCCCTTCCCGTCCCCGCTCCACCGCGGATCGGACACGTCGCGATCGAACTTCCCCGAGAGGAGACGCGACCCCGAGCCGCCGCGATCCATTAGGTAGAGGTGCGTCACCTGATAGCCTTGATAGCGGTCGTCGAATCCGGTGTAGGCGACCAACTTGCCATCGGGCGAGATCGCGGGATCCTGGTCGGGACCGTGGCGCGTGGTGAGCGCGCGGATCGTGCCGTCGGCGACGCGCACTTCGTAGATCTCATCATCGTTCGGATCGTAGTCCGCGCTGTCGTGGCGATTGGCGGAGAAGAGCAGCGTCGCGCCATCGGGCGACCAATCCGCCGCGCCGTCGTTGAACGCTCCGAAGGTGAGCTGGCGGGGCGTCCCTCCCTCGACCGGGAGGACGAAGATGTGCCGGTAGCCGCGGCGGAGATAACCGCGGCCGTCGAAGCGATACACCACTTGGTCGATGAACTTGGGAGGCGGCCCCCAGTCGGCGCCCTCCGGCTTCGGCGTGAGCGTGACGAAGGGCTTCGGCTCATCCGGAACGAACATCGTGAAGGAGATCCAGCGTCCGTCGGGCGACCAACGAAGGGCGGAGGGCGATTGCTCCAGGTGCGTGAGCTTGGCCTCCTGCCCCGAATCCATCCAGCGGACGAAGATCTCGCTCTTCGCGTCGGTGCTCGAGACGAAGAGGAGCTTCGATCCGTCGGGCGACCAGCGCGGGGAGCCGGCCTCGCGATCCGGCGGGAGCACCGGCCGCAGCTCCGTGCCGTCGGCGTTCAACATCCAGAGGCGCGACCGCGTGCGGTCCTTCATGATGTCGAAGCTCGATCGTTCGAACACCACTCGGCGTCCGTCGGGGGAGATCTGCGGGTCGGCGGCCCATTCGAGCTCGAAGATGTCGCGCGCGGTGAGGCGACGCGCGGCGCTCGCGGAGTCGCTCTGCGCTCCGAGCGGAGCGACCGACGCGAGCGTGAAGAATCCGATCAAGAGCGGGGATCTGAACATGGCGCGGGCCTCAAGGTGGCGATGGCGCGGGCGAACGACGAGCCCGCGTTCGCTCCGGTACGGCGCGCTCGATCAGGGCTCGTGGCGCCGAAGATGAAGCGCTCCGAGCCCGGCGGCTAGAGCAAGGCGCTCCGAGCGTCGCCGCGCGCTCGGGGTCGGCAGGATGTCGCGCGTCTTCTTAGACGAGGACACGCGGCTGGGGCGCAAGGTGCTGGTCAGCTGCTCACGGCGGAGCTCGCGGGCGCGATCAATGTCGAGCGGTTCACCCGGGAGATCAAGGCAGTCGCCCGGCTCCTGCATCCGCACATCGTTTCGCTTCTCAGCTCGGGAGAGGCCGGCGAGATCCCCTAACTATTACCTACTATGCCGCCGGCCCAGGGGGACGCGTCGTGAAGCCGGTCCATCGCGCCTTCCATCCCCATTGAATTCCGACCAATCCAATTCTCCGCCGATGCCGTATATA
>JAYUMO010000253.1:0-3947 GCA_043762555.1 Gemmatimonadaceae bacterium
CGACCCTCGCATCCCGCGCCGCCTTCTTCGCGTCCTCGATGCTCTTGCGCACCTGGTCGCGGATCTGTGCGCTGAGCTCATCGGCGGACGGCGGGGCAGGCACCGGCGCGCTCGGAGCCAGTGGCGCTTGCGGCGCTTGCGATGCTTGCGATGCTTGCGCGGCCTGCAGCAGGAGCGATGCGGATGTGGTGGTCAACGGTTGCGGCAGCGGCATTGTCGGTGCTCGGGTGATCGTGGGGCGACCGTCGTTTCCTCCCCACTACGATGCCAGCGTGCCTCCGGTGTCGCCAGAGCGGGCGCTTTCGGCGCTCCCCGGCGCCTCCTATATTGGCCGCGCGACCCTCACTCTTGGAGGCGGCGTGGACCTCACCATCGTGGCCGGGAACCTGATGTACGCGGCGCTCGGGATGCTGCTGATGTTCGCCGGGTTCGTGCTCTTCGATAAGATCACGCCGCGGGTGGATTTCTCCGTGGAGCTGGGGAAGGGGAACATCGCCGTCGGGATCGTGATCGGATCGCTCTTCATCGCCATCGCCTACATCGTCGGCCGTTCCCTGAATTGAAGACGGCGCTGCTCGTCGCGGTCACGCTCTTCGCGTTCGGGCGTTCGTCCGCCGGCGCCCCGCAGGTTGAAAGCGACCCGGGGCGCGCGCGGCGCGTGCCCACGCGCTACGACCCGTACTTCCGGAAGTATGCCAAGCACTACTTCGGCGTCACCTTCGATTGGCGTCTCTTCAAGGCGCAGGCGATGGCCGAGAGCGGGTTGAAGCCCACGGCGCGCAGCGCGGCGGGGGCGCGCGGCATCATGCAGTTGATGCCCTCGACCTTCGAACAGATCGCGTCGGTGAAGCGGCAGTACGAATCGATCGACGATCCGCAGTGGAACATCGCGGCCGGTATCCTGCACGACCGGTATCTGTGGACGCTCTGGGCGGACCACGTCGTGGAGGACGATCGAGCGCGCTTCATGTTCGGCGCGTACAACGCCGGCGAGGCGACGATCGCGCGCGCGCAGCACATGGCGCTCACCGCGAAGCTCGATCCCAACGAGTGGGTGAGCGTGGTGCAGGTGGCGCCCCGCGTTCCGCGGTGGCGGTATCGGGAGACGCTGGGCTACGTGCGCACGATCGAGGAGAACTACGCCTTCCTCCACCCCGCGCCGCCGCCGGCGGTCCAGGGCGGCAGCTAGCGGTTGGAGTACCAGTCGCCCGGGGGGTAGAGCCAGTACTCCTCGAAGCCGTCGCGCGCGTAGACGCCCACGGTGATCTGGCATTTGCGCCCGTCGTCCCAGGCGCGATAGCGGAAGGGACCGTACTCGGTGAGCGGCGGCACGAGCCCGATCGCCTCGACCGAGGCCGGGCACGAGCGATGCGCGCGCGTGTACGCGTCGAGCGAGTCGGCCAGCGGCGCGCCGACGCGGCGCAGCGCGTCGCCGGTGTGATCCTTCGTGGCGAGGATCACGATGACGGCGGCCACCACGCCGAGGCCCGCGACGAGCGCGAAGGGGACGCGGAGCTTCATCGCCGACGCTCCCCTACGGCGCGGGCGGCGGGAGTCGCGGCGCCATGCAGCGGGGCTGCGTGCCGGTGCCGAGCTGCACCCACGAGCGCATCAGCGTGATCCCCAGATACTGGCTCGTCATCACGACGCCCCGGCCGTACGGCTGGTCGAGCTGGTTCGGCATCGAGAAGCTCACGAGGTAGCCGGTGTTCGTGGTGCACGACTGCAGCGGGACGCCCGACACGGTATTGCGACGCGCGTCCATCATCTCGTTGTACGTGCGCCCCACATCCATGGTGGGCTCGAGGGCGACCGCGTCCCGGTCGGGCGAGGACGGCGCCGCGGTGTAGCCGTTACGGATCAAGAAGTCGCGCGCGCACCAGGCGGCGGTGTCGCGATGCGACTCCAGCGGCTCCGGGGGGAATCGACAGACGCGCGCATCCACCGATGTCGTCGCGGCGCCGGCGAGCACGAGCGCGGCCACGGCGGCGAGAGAAAGAGCGCGCCGCATTCAGCGCACGGCGCCGAAGCGCACGGCGGCGGCCAAGAGCTCGCGGATGGCGCGCTCGGGCACCGGGACGTCGGGCCAGCAGGAGACGTGGCGCACTTGTGTGCCCGTGCCGGTGAGCACGTGATGCGGATCGGGGAGCACGCTCCCGCGCTCGAGGTAGAGCTTCACGCAATCGGGCTGCGGGAAGATCCCCGCGAGGTAGCCGCTCTGGCGGTCGTGGTAGCCGATGCCGTGCCAGCCCGCGTACGCGCGCTCCTCCACGCGCGGCAGCGCTCGTCGGATCAGCTTGCGCAGCTCGTGCGCGAGTCGGCGCACCGACGGCGGATACGGGCGAAGGATCTCCCCCGGTGTGGTGACCACGCGGCGCTTCCCGAGTCGCACCGGCCGGCGAGTCTTTGCCGTGGCCTTGGATTTGGCCTTCGTCCTTGCCTTCGCGCCGGACTTGGGTCGTCCCTTCACATCGCCACCGATTCGATGATGCGCACCCCTTGGACATCCTCGGCCGCCGCGCCGACGATCGCGGCTGCCACCCGCCGCGCCTCCACCGGCTGGTATTTTCGCGGCCAGAGGAAGGCGGACCATCCGGCGATCCGCTGGAAGGGGCGGGGCTCGGTGCGCTCGCCCAGCAACAGCGACGGCCGCACGATCGTGACGCTGCGATACGGCAGTGCCCGCACGGCGTCCTCGATCTCCCCCTTCACCCGGTTGTAGAAGATGCGGGATCGTGCGTTCGCGCCGAGCGAGCTCACGAGCACGAAGTGATGCGCGCCCCGCTTGACGCCGAGGCGCGCGAGCGCGTACACATGGCCGAAGTCCACGTCGCGAAAGCGCTCGCGCGTGCCGGCGCTCTTGATCGTCGTCCCCAGCGTGCAGATGATCTGATCCGCGGTGAAGAGTGTTACGTGATGCTCCAGCCGCGCGAAATCGATCTCATAGACCTCGAGTTTCGCGGCGCCCCGCGTCGGGACGATCGACGCTGGCAGCGCGCGACGGGTGAGCACTACCAGCCGTTCGACGAACGGCGCGGCGAAGAGGAGGCGAAGGCACTCGCGCCCCACGAGTCCCGTGGCGCCGGCGAGGAGGACAGAGCGTCGGGTCGGCATCGGGCTAGACAATGCGCGCCCGCGCGGGCGTCCGCTACCCCGCGGTCAGTTTGCGGAGGAGCGCGGCGAGCGGGGGGAGCAGGGCCACCGCGAATAGTATGGTACGGTGCCGGGTTCCATACGGGAGGGTGACGGTGAACTCCCCGCCGCTCGTGTCGGTCTCCTTGGCGTGCGAGATCACGCGCGCGATCAGCGACCAGGCGACGAGGGAGAGCCCCAGCACCCATCCCGTGCTCAACGCGGCGAGCCGTGCCCACGACCAGTGCGCGGGATCCACGCCGCTCACCCGGTGGCCGGTGCCGCGCGCACGAGCGTCCGACGGCGCGCGCGGATCGGCCGCAGGCGGGTGCGCAGCTCCTCGCGCCAGCCGCGCCGACGGTCCGAATCCTCCGCGGTGAGCGCCGGATCGGAGACGCCACTCCGGCGGACCACCATGTCGCCGACGCGGATCGCGGCCCCCGCCAAGGCGGACCAAGGGATGTCGAAGCGTGCATCCGAACTCACCGCGCAGCCGTAGAACCCGGAGAGCGTCACGCGACCCCCCGCATGGGTCACCGAGAAATCGGCGATCTCACCGCAGCGATTCACGAGCGACTCGGCGCAGAAAAAGAGTGGCCACTCGGCGTTCCGGGCGCTCTGGGCGTCGCCGGCCGCGCGGTGGTCCGCCGCCGCCGCACGCGCGAGCGCGACCGCCGAGCCGTTGAGTCCCACGAGCCGCCAGTCGAGCACCAGCACGCCGCGCACGCGCAGGAGGACGGCGCCGGCGAGCACGCCCGGCGCGGCCGGAGCGCCGCCGGTCAGCTCGATGCGCAGGTGGAAATGGCGAGCCATCG
>JAYUMO010000254.1:0-2363 GCA_043762555.1 Gemmatimonadaceae bacterium
CCACACTCGTTCCCATCCCGAACACGATCGTTAAGCCCTACAGCGCCGATGGTACTCCGCCCGAGAGGGCGCGGGAGAGTAGGCCGTCGCCGGCACTCCTGTGCACCATCAGAACCCCTGACCGCGTTTTCATTCGCGCGGCCAGGGGTTCTGCCATTTCCCCCCGCGCCCACTACCTTCCTCCCATGACCCGCGCCGGCTTCGTCGCCATCGCCGGCCGCCCCAACGCCGGGAAGTCCACCCTGCTCAACCGGCTCGTCGGCCAGAAGCTCAGCATCACGAGCGTCAAGGCCCAGTCCACCCGCACCCGCGTCGTCGGGCTACGCATCGAGGGTGACGCGCAGATGGTGCTCGTCGACGCGCCCGGGCTGCTCGATCCCGAGTACCCGCTCCAGCATGCGATGCGCCGCACCGCCGTGCGCGCCGTCGTCGACGCCGACGTCATCGTCTACCTCGCGGACGCCCGCCATGGCGCGCCCCCCGCGCTCGCCGTGGCCGCCGGCCTCGCCGCGCCGCCGCGCGCCCCCGTGATCACGACGCTCAACAAGTGCGACACGATCGACGCCACCGCCCGCGCCACGCTCGCGCGCGCGCACCCCGACGCCGCGCTCGTCTCCGCCCGCACCGGCCACGGCGTTCCCGCGCTGCTCGCGCGCATCGCCGCGGCCCTCCCCGAGGGACCCTTCCTCTATCCCGAAGAAGACGTGGCCACCCAGCCGGTGCGCTTCTTCGCCGCCGAGCTCGTGCGCGAGACCGCCCTCGAGCAGCTGGACGAGGAGGTGCCGTACTCCGTGGCGTGCGAGATCGAGGAGTTCCGCGAAGCCCAACGCCCGGTGTACATTCGTGCGGTGCTCTACGTGGAGCGCGAGAGTCAGAAGGCGATCGTGATCGGGGACCAAGGCGCGCGCATCCGTGCGATCGGCGTCGCCGCGCGCGCCAAGATCGAGACGCTCCTCGAGGGCCCGGTGTACCTCGATCTCTGGGTGAAGGTGCTCCCGAATTGGCGGCGCGACCCCTCGGCGCTGCGCCGGTTCGGCTACGCAAGTCCGGAGGAGTGACCGCGATGACGCTGTCGCCGCAGCTGTTGGAGATCCTCGTCTGTCCGAAATGCCGCGGCGCGCTCGAGTACCGCGAGACCGAGGCCGCGCTCATCTGCCACGCGTGCCGGCTGCGCTACGCCGTCCGCGATGGCATCCCGATCATGCTCATCGACGAGGCCAAGCCGCTGTGAGCGGAGCGGCGCGCGCGTGAAGCGCCTCCGCTGGCTGCTCCTGCTCATCCCCCTCGCCGCGCTGGCCGATCTCCTCGGTGCCTCAGCGCTCACCGTGTTCGTGCTGAGCGCGCTGGCGATCGTCCCGCTCTCGGCGATGCTCGGTCAGGCCACCGAGGAGCTCGCCGGCCACGCCGGGCCGGTGGTCGGCGGCGTGCTCAGCGCCTCGCTCGGCAATCTCGCCGAGCTGATCATCGGCGTCCTCGCGCTCCGCGCGGGGATGGTGAATTTGGTGAAAGCCTCGATCACCGGCTCGATCCTCGGCAACCTCCTGCTCGTGCTCGGCGCGGCGCAGTTCTTCGGCGGACTTCGCGTGCCGACGCAGCGCTTCAACCGGCATCTCGCGGGGATGAACACCGGATTGCTGGTCATCGCGGTGATCGGACTCGTGGTGCCGGCGCTCTTCCACGTGGCGCACCCCGATCCCACGCACCGGCTCACAGTGCGCCTGTCGGAATTCGTCGCCGCGCTGTTGGTGATCGGCTACGCGCTCTCGCTGATCTACTCGATGGGCACGCACCGCAGGGTCTTCGGCGAGGGCGGGGAGACCGCCGCGGGCCGCCACGCGCCCAAAAAAAGCTGGTCCGTGCGACGTACGATCGCGGTGCTCGTGGTCGTGAGCGCCGGACTCGGCTGGATGTCGGAGCTCCTCGTGGGCACGACGCGCGGCGCGGTGAGCGCGCTCGGGCTGTCGGAATTCTTCGTCGGCATCGTCCTGGTGCCGATCATCGGGAACGCCGCCGAGCACAGCTCGGCGGTGATGCTCGCCATGAAGAACCGGATGGACCTCGCGCTCGGGATCGCGCTCGGCTCCACGGTGCAGGTGGCGCTGCTCGTGGCGCCGCTGCTCGTGTTCGCGGGGCTGCTGTTGGGGCAGCCGATGGATCTGGCCTTCTCAGCGTTCGAAGTCGCGAGCGTGGCACTCGCGGTGTGGGTGGCGTCGGTGATCGTGCAGGACGGCGAGTCGAACTGGCTCGAGGGCGCATTCCTCCTGCTGGTGTACGCGGTGCTCGGGGTTGCGTTCTACTTTTTCTAGTCGTCCCTGTATGCCATTCACCTGCATGCCAATCTTGGACTTACCCTGGCGTCGGCC
>JAYUMO010000255.1:0-9437 GCA_043762555.1 Gemmatimonadaceae bacterium
GACTAGAATGTGAGCATGCTCGCTTCGCCCTGCTACGTGATCGCCGACGCGCACCTGGGCGCCTCCGATGTCGAGAAGGAGCGGCGGCTCGTCGCCTTCCTCCGGCAATTGCCGGGACGCGCGGGTTCGTTGCTGATCAACGGCGACCTGTTCGATTTCTGGTTCGAGTGGCGCACCGTGATCCCGCGCGGCCACTTCCGCACGCTCGCCGCCCTCGCGGAGCTCGTGGATGCCGGCGTCCCGGTCACGATGCTCGCCGGGAACCACGACTGCTGGGGGGGCGAGGTGCTCACGCACGACGTGGGGATCGACTATCGCGTGAGCGGCTGGTCGGGAGAGCTCGGCGGCTGGCCGACCACGGTGGAGCACGGCGACGGGCTGCGCGAGGAGGAGGACCGGCCCTACCGCCGGCTGCGCACGGTGCTGCGACACCGGTGGGCGATCCGCGCGTTCCGCTGGCTGCACCCGGACCTCGGGAGCCGGCTCGCCCGCGGCTCGTCGGACACGAGCCGCGTGCATCGGGCGCGCGATGGCGGCGCGGGACTGCGCGCGGTGGCGATGGCGCACCTGGCGGCGCACCCGCGCACGCGCCTCCTCGTGTACGGTCACTCGCACGTTCCGGCGCTGGAGCGCGCGCCGGGGGGCGCGGTGTACGCGAATCCGGGCGCTTGGATGGATGCGCCCACGTTCCTCCGCGTGACGCCGCCGCGCGTGGAGCTGCGCCGCTGGCGCGAAGGATCAGCCGAGGGTGACCTTCTCGACGCGTGCGATCGCGTCACCGAGGAAGCGCTGCCCCGCTCGTAGGAACTGGTCGGGCGCGTCGGAGGCGATGAAGCGGCACTCCCCCTCGGCATCGTCCGGCGCGCGCAGCGCGGCGGCATCGAGCGCCTCGCGCGTGGCCGCGGCGGTCTCCTCGGCGCTGTCGATGAGGCGCACGTCGGCGCCCACCACCTGCGCGAGCAGCGGCTTGAGCAGCGGGTAGTGCGTACAGCCGAGCACGAGCGCGTCCACGCGATCGGCGGCGAGCGGATCGAGATACGCGCGCGCGATGAGACGCGTGGGCTCGGTGGCGAGCCAGCCTTCTTCCACGAGCGGCACGAAGAGCGGGCACGCGATCGCGAACACGTGCGCGTCGGCGCGAAGGCCGTGGATCGCCCGCTCGTACGCGCCCGAGGCGACCGTCCCCGCGGTGCCGATGACGCCGATGCGCCCGCTGGACGACGCCCGCACCGCGGCACGGGCGCCCGGCTCGATGACGCCGATGATCGGCAGCGTGAATCGCTCGCGCAGCGTGTTCAGCGCGTGGGCCGTCGCCGTGTTGCACGCGACCACCACCGCCTTCACGCCGTGCGCGAGCAGCCACTCCGTGATCTCCAGGGCGTAGCGGCGCACCGTGTCGGGGCTCTTCGGGCCGTACGGCACGCGCGCCGTGTCGCCGAAGTAGATGAGCCGCTCGCCGGGGAGTTGGCGTCGCAGCTCGTGCACCACCGTGAGTCCGCCGATCCCGGAATCGAAGACGCCGATCGGGGCGCGCCGATCCGTCACCACGGGAGGTGGGTGCCGATGACCGCCTGCTTGTGCGACGGGGATCCGCCGACCTCGATCGGCACGTTCCAGAGATGCGCCGCGACGAAGGCGTCGGCGGCGGCGAGCAGGTGGTTGAAGATGATCAGGACGGTCCAGTCCTCCACCGCCTGCTGCCGCGCGCCGATCACCTGCTGGTAGGGGTTCTGGACATAGATGCTCTGCGTCGCATCCCAGACGCTGTCGTGCGCCACCCGCTGCGCGGCGTGCAGCTCCGACTTCGATTGGATGAGCATCGCGACGGAGAGCGCCTCCACGCTCACGAAGATCGCGCCGGCGGTGCCGCGGTCGAGCGACGCCTGCCCCCACCCGGGGAGGACGAGCGACTGGAGCAGCGCGTGCGTGGGTGTGATCGGCGGCTTGGGCGACGCTGTGGTGAGCGAGGTGGGGAGCGTGTCGGCGCGCGGCACGGCGGACGGGCCAACGCGCGCGCTGTCGGTGCGTTGCGCCCAGACCCGCGGGGCGGGCGCGATTTCGAGCGCGACGGCGAGCGCGATCGTGAGGAGCGCCCTCGGCGCGGGGCCGCGCGTCACGTCCGTGCGTCCGCGTGGCGGGAACGTGTGGGAATCGAACCCACCCGACCCGACGCAGTCAGGTCGCACCAGTTTTGAAGACTGGGGAAGCCACCAGGCCCCATCCGCCCCCACGCGTCACGCGAGCGAAATGTCCACCGCGTCGCGCGGCACCACGGTGCCGATCGCCACCGCGCCGGGGACCCGCGAAAGATATTCCGCGACCGCGGCGGCGGGCACCGCGAGCAGAAGGCCCCCCGAGGTCTGCGGGTCGACGAGCAACGCGCGCTCGGCGTCGGCGGCCGCGCCCCACTCCACGGCGCCCTCGAGCCAGTCCATGTTGCGCTCCGCCCCACCGGTGCGCGCGCCGCGCTTCCACGCCGCCCGCGCGCCGGGAAGGACCGGCACGTGCGCGACCTCGAGACGCAGCGAGACGTCGCTCGCGCGCGCGATGTGCCGGGCGTGGCCCAGCAGCCCGAAGCCGGTCACATCGGTGGCACAGCGCACGCCCAGCGCGAGCGCCGCGCGGCTGGCGTCGCCATTCAGCGCGGTCATCGACGCGATCATCCCCTCGTAGTCGGCGGCGCCAAGCTCACCGCGCTTGCCGGCGGTGGCGAGCAGCCCGGTGCCGATCGGCTTCGTGAGCACGAGCACATCGCCCGCTCGCGCGGCCGAGTTGGTGAGCAGGCGCTTGGGATGCGCGCGTCCGGTGACGGCGAGCCCGTACTTCAGCTCCTCGTCGATGATCGTGTGTCCCCCCACGATCACCGCGCCGGCGGCGTGCACCGTGTCGTGCCCGCCACGCAGGATGTCGGTGAGGATCTCGAGCGGCAGCTTGCCCACCGGGAAGCCGACGATGTTGAGCGCGGTGAGCGGTTCGCCGCCCATCGCGAACACGTCCGAGAGCGCGTTGGCGGCGGCGACCCGGCCGAACGTGTAGGGATCGTCCACGATCGGCGCGAAGAAATCGACGGTCTGCACGAGCGCCACGTCATCGGACAGCACGAAGACCCCCGCGTCATCGAAGGTCTCGCGACCGACGATGAGCCGCGGATCCGTCTGCGGCGGGAGCGACGCGAGTGCACGAGACAGGTCACCCGGACCCATTTTAGCGGCTCAACCCGCGCACCGCGCGAACGCGGTAAGGCGGAAGAGCTCCTCGCGCGTGTGCGATGGGTTCGTGCTCATCGGGGGCCGGGCTGACGCGTCGCCATCACTCCTTCACGTACGCGACGGCGTCGATCTCGACCAGCGCGCCGCGCGGCAGCGCCGCCACTTGCACGGTGGAGCGGGCGGGGCGCGCCGCGCCGAGGTGCTTGCCGTAGAGCTCGTTCACCACGGGGAAGTCGGCGAGGTCGGCGAGGAAGACGGTGGTCTTCACGACGTCGGCCCACGTCGCGCCGCCGGCGGCGAGGACCGCGGTGAGATTCGCCAGCACGCGCTGCGTCTGCGCGGTGATGCCGCCCTCCACGATCTGTCCGGTGGCCGGGTCGAGCGCGATCTGGCCGGCGGTGAAGAGGAAGCCGTGCACGTGGATCCCCTGCGAGTACGGCCCGATCGCGGCGGGCGCCTGATTGGTGCTGATCGGCTTCACGGCGCTGGACTCCGGCGGTGAGAGGAGAGGTGGCGCGTTGTGTGTGATATAGACGCGGCGCGCGCCTAGAACAACCCGGTGATCGAGCCGTCCTTGAGGATCGCCATCCGCTCGGCGGCGGGCTCCTTGGGAAGCCCCGGCATCGTCATGATGTCCCCGGCCTGGGCGACGACGAATCCCGCGCCGGCGGCCGGATAGACATCGTTCACCGTGATCCGGAACTTGGTGGGTCGCCCCAGCCGCGCGGCATCGTCGGAGAGCGAGTACTGCGTTTTCGCCATGCAGATCGGCGTCTCGGCGAGACCGATCGACTCGAGGTATTCGATGGCGCGGTCGGCCTTGGGGGCGTAGTCGGCGCCATCGGCGCCGTAGACCTTCGTCACGATGGTGTCGATCTTCTCGCGGATCGGGCGCGTGGCGTCGTAGAGCGGCGCGAATTTCGACCCGCCCGCGTCCAGCGCGCGGAGCACTTCGTTCGCCATCTCGACGCCGCCCGCCCCGCCCTTCTCCCAGACCTCGTTGAGCGCGACGCGCACGCCCTGCTTCCGCGCGAAATCCGCGACCATGGTCAGCTCGCGTTCGGCGTCGGAGGTGAAGCGATTCACCGCGACGATCACCGGGACGCCGAACTGGCGGAGATTGTCGATGTGCGCGGCGAGATTGGGCAGTCCGCGCTCGAGCGCGCCCAGATCCTCGGTGGCGAGCTGCTGTTTGGCGGCGCCGCCGTGGAGCTTGAGCGCGCGCACCGTCGCCACGACGAGCGCGACCTCGGGATACAGCCCGCCGAAGCGACACTTGATGTCGAAGAATTTCTCGGCGCCGAGGTCGGAGCCGAAGCCCGCTTCGGTGAGCACGACGTCGGCGAGTGCGAGCCCGGTCTTCGTCGCGATGATGGAGTTGCAGCCGTGTGCGATGTTCCCGAAGGGACCGGCGTGGATGATCGCGGGGCCGCCCTCGAGCGTCTGCACGAGATTCGGGCGGATCGCGTCCTTGAGGAGCAGGCTCATCGCGCCGACGGCCTTGAGGTCCGACGCGCGCACTGGCTTTCGCGACGCGCCCGCGGTAGCGCCGACGATGATGCGCGCCAAGCGCGCTTCGAGGTCCTCGCGACTTGACGCGAGGGCGATGATCGCCATCACCTCGCTCGCGGGGATGATCACCCACCGCTCTTCGCGGACGATGCCGTTCGCCACGCCGCCCAATCCGATGACCGCTTGGCGGAGCGAGCGATCGTTCATGTCTACCGTGCGCGGCCAGGTGATGCGCCGGGCATCGATGCCGAGCGGGTTCCCCTGCGTGAGGTGATTGTCGAGCATCGCCGAGAGCAGGCCGTGCGCGCTCGCGATCGCGTGAAAGTCGCCGGTGAAGTGGAGGTTGATGTCCTCCATCGGGATCACCTGTGCGTAGCCGCCGCCGGCGGCCCCGCCCTTCACGCCGAACACCGGGCCGAGGCTCGGCTCGCGCATACACATCACGCTGCGCTTGCCGAGGCGGCGCAGGGCATCCGAGAGCCCGACGAGCGTGGTGCTCTTCCCTTCGCCGGCCGCGGTGGGATTGATGCCGGTGACGAGGACGAGGCGGCCGCGCGCCGGACGCTGGGAGATGTCGAGGGAGAGCTTGGCTTTGTACTTTCCGTACAGGTCGAGATCGTCGTCGCGCAGGCCGAGCTCGGCGGCGACCTCGGTGATCGGCCGGGGTTTCGCGGCTTGGGCGATCGCGATGTCGGAGGGGATGGCGGGCAAGGGGCCGTCCGTAGTCCAGAGTCCGTAGTCAACAGCGAGAAGGGCGGTCAACCGCAAATACAACGGCGGGAAAGCTAGGAGATGGGAGCGGGGTGTGGCTAGGCGAGGGAGAAGAGACGGCGGGTGTTGGCGGCGGTCGTGGCGGCGAGCTGGGTCGCGTCCTCGCCACGGGCGGTGGCGAGGCGCGCGATCGTGAGAGGGACGAAGGCGGGCTCGTTGCGCTTGCCGCGGTGGGGGGCGGGGGCGAGGAAGGGGGAGTCGGATTCCACGAGCACGCGGTCGGCGGGGACCAGGCGCAACAGGGCTTCGTGGGTCCACTTCTTGAACGTGATGATGCCGCTGAAGGAGAGGTACCAGCCGGCGGCGAGCGCCGCTTCGGCGAGCGCGCTGCTCCCGGTGAAGCAATGGAGCACGCCGACCACGCCGGCGGCGGCGGCCTCGGCGACCATCGCGCGCGTGTCGTCCTCGGCGTCGCGCGTGTGCACGACCACCGGCGCGCGGTGCGCGGCGGCGAGATCGAGTTGCGCGCGGAAGACGGCGCGCTGAGTAGCGCGTGGCGAGTGCTCGTAGTGGTAGTCGAGGCCGCACTCGCCGACGGCGACGGCGCCGCGGGCCAGGCAGTCGGCGAGCGCGGGCAGATCGCGAACCGCATCGAAGGCGGCCGCGTCGTGCGGGTGGAAGCCGGCGGTCCAGGCGAGGCGACCGGGGTGCCGCGCGCTGAGCGCCGCGGCACGCTCCGCGGCCGCGAGTGATTCGCCGATGCAGACGATCACCGCCGCGCCGGCGTCGAGCGCGCGGGCGATCACGGCGTCGCGATCGGCGTCGAAGGCGGGGTCGCCAAGGTGGGCGTGGCTGTCGATGAAAAGAAACACGGGTGCCGGGGCGCGATGCGACGCCGCCGCCCGGCGAGGGCGGCGGCGAGGGCTCAGTGGACGACGGGCGACGATCGCTTGTCCGGCGCGTGCCGAATGTCCATCGCCCGGACCGGCTTCACCCCGACGCCGCCGGTGTCGCCGACGGCGCGCGGCCACTTGTACTCGATCCAGAGCAGGATCGGAGAGGCGACGTAGATCGAGCTGAACGTTCCGGTGACGACGCCGAAGAGCATCACGAGCGCGAAGGGGCGCAGCACCTCGCCGCCGAGCACCGTCAGCGCGAGCAAGGTGGCGAAGGTGGTGGCGTGCGTGAGCACCGACCGCGGCAGCGTCTCGTTCACCGACCGATTGAGCGTGTCGTAGAGCGGCTCGCGCTTCCGCTTGTGCAGATTTTCGCGCACGCGATCGAAGATGATGATCGTGTCGTTCAGCGAATAGCCGATCATCGTCAGGATGCCGCCGACGACGACGAGCGACACCTCGAGGTTCAGATACTTGATGAACGCCAGCGTCGCGAGGATGTCGTGCGCGGTCGCGATCACGGCGGCCACACCGAAGCGCCACTCGAAGCGCCAGGCGAGATAGAGGAGGGTGACCAGGAAGGAGAGCAGGATCGCGTACAGCGCCTTCTGCCGGAGCTCGCCGCCGACCTTCGGCCCCACCGCCTCGGTGCGTACCACTTTGTAGGCGCCCGCGCCGTAGTGCTTCTTGAGCGCCGCGTCGATGCGATCGGCCACGGTCTCGGCGCCGTGCGCCTGCTCGGCGTCCTGCCGCGGATCCTGGACGCGGATCAAGTAGGCGGTGTCGCTCCCGAACTGCGAGATCTCCGCACCGCGGATCCCGGCGCCGTCGATCGTGCTCCGAATGTCCGCGGTCTTTGGCGCCGTATTGAAGCTCAACTGCATCGCCGTGCCGCCGGTGAATTCGATGCTGTAGTTGTATCCCCTGACCGCGATCAGGATGGTGCCCGGTATGATGAAAGCGAGCGTCACGGCGGTGGTGATGCGCCACAGGCGGATGAAATCGATCGTGGTATTGTGCAGGATGCGCAGCATTCAGATACTCAGCGTCTGGGCGCCCTTGGTGCGGCTGAGCCAGATGAGGTAGAAGGTGCGGACGACGAAGATCGCGCTCACCATCGAGGCGGCGATCCCGGCGAGCAGGGTTGCGGCAAAGCCGCGTACGGGACCGGTGCCCACCCAGAAGAGGACGAGCGCGGTGAGCGCGGTGGAAACGTTGGAGTCGATGATCGCGGTCATCGCGTGCTTGAAGCCCTCCTCGATCGAGACGCGCACGCTTTTCCCGTGGTCGAGCTCTTCGCGGATGCGCTCGAAGATCAGCACGTTCGAATCCACGGCGATGCCGACGGAGAGCACGAGGCCGGCGAGGCCGGGCAAGGTCAGCACGGCGTCGAGGCCGGCGAGCAGCGCCAGCGTCCAGAGGACGTAGAGCGTGAGTGCGGCGACGGCGAGCGTGCCTGACAGTCGGTAGTAGCCGATCATGATGCAGATCACGAGCAGCACGCCGGCGATGCCGGCGTTCCGCCCGGCCGTGATCGAGTCCTCGCCAAGGCTGGCCAGAATCGTGCGCGACTCGACGACCTTGAGCGGCACCGGCAGCGCGCCCGCGCGCAGCACCAGGGCGAGGTCCTGCACCTTCTGGAGCGGTGAGCCGCGCATCGTGATCTGGCCGCGCGTGCCGATCGCGCTCTGGATCACCGGCGGGCGCCCCATCACGCGATCGTCGAGGACGATCGCCATGTAGTCGCCCACGTGCTTGGCGGTCTCCACCTTGAACCGACGCCCGCCTTCGTTGTTGAGGGTGAAGTCCACCTTGTTGCCTTCGATCGGGTCGCTCCCGGGCTTGGCGTCGGTGAGGTAATCGCCGGTGATGATCGGCCGCGCGTCCACCACATAGAAGGGCGTGTACGGTTGCGCGGTGGGCGCCTCGTCGAGAACGCCCCAGTGCACGGCCTTCCCCGGCGGGAGCGCGCTCTGCACTTCGGGATTGTCGAGATAGCGCTGCATCGTCGGCACGTCCGCCGCGGCAACGATGTACTCGCCCGGCAGCTGCCCGGGTTGCACGAGCTTGGAGAAGGGACCGCCACTGGTCGCGAGGAAGCCCGTGTCCGCCGCCGGCGCCGGCGTGGCGCCCTTCCCCTTCCCCCCCTTCCCCCCCTTCCCCCCTTTCCCCGCCTTCCCCGTGTCCGTCGGCGTTGTGAAGAGATCGAGCGCGCCCTTCCCCGCAGTGTCCGCGGCCGGAGCGGCGGCGACCCCGCCGATCGCCGCGCCGCGCTCGCGGAGCAGCTGATCGATGCGCGGCATCACCTTCTCGAGCGCTTGCGACTTGTCGGTGATCTGGAACTGCAGGAACGCCGAGGAGCGCACGAGTTCCTCGGCGCGCTGGCGGTCCTCGATCCCCGGCAGCTCAACGATGATCCGATCGCTCCCGGCCTTCTGCACCACCGGCTCCGCGACGCCGAACTGGTCGATCCGGTTCCGCACCACCGTCAGCGCACGGTCGATCGCCTCGCTCTTGTTCGCCACCGCGCTGTGCGACTCATCGACCTCGAGCGCGATGTACATCCCGCCTCTGAGATCGAGCCCGAGCTTGAGGGGGACGCGCCGGCTGGAATCGTCGTGCATGACGCCGGTCACCGGATCCCGCGTGCGGATGGTGACCGTCCGCGGGAAGAGCGTGTACGCGGAGAGCAAGATCAGGGATCCGATCGCGATGAGGCGCCAACGGATGCTGGACATCGGGGGGGCGAAAGAGGATTTACCGCCGAGCGAGGAAGATTATCCTGCTACCGGAGCGCCGTCAACGCGCGGCGTGCGTCCTCCGCATCGCGGCCGAGCTGTTCGGCCAGAGCGGCGGGGCTCGGAAAGCGCTGCGTATCGCGCAACCGGGCCACGAACTCCACGCGCACGTGGGCGCCGTAGAGATCGCCGGCGTCGCCGAAGAGGTGGACCTCGAGCGAGGTCTCCGCGTCGCCGAAGGTGGGACGGGGCCCCATGTTCATCATCCCGCCGAACGCGCCGACCGGCGTCTGCGTGCGCACGGCGTATACGCCCTCGGGGGGAAGCAGCTTGCGGGCCGGCGGGTTGGGGAGATTGATCGTCGGGAAGCC
>JAYUMO010000256.1:0-5895 GCA_043762555.1 Gemmatimonadaceae bacterium
CGCCCGATCGAAGACGTGCACGAGCACGGCGCGTGCCACGTCGCGGTCGGCGCCGCCGGCGGCGATGCGCGCCTTCGTCGTCTCGACGTACCAGTCGGCGAGCTCGTTCCAGACGAAGCGCCGCGCGCTCTCCGTGTATTCGCTCAGCCGCATCCCGGCGCGCCCTTCGGTCTCGGTCCAGACCTTCCCCTGCGGCCGCGCGGGGCCGAGCGCCGCGTCGCACTCGCCGATCGCCGCGTCCAACCGCGCGAGGATCCACCCGTCGGCGCGCGTCAAGCGCCCGGCGTCGATCGTCTCGAGCGCCGCCACCTGCTCGTCGCCCACGCTCGTGAGCAGGAAGCGCCCGATGTTCCAGAGCTTCGTCGCGAAGTTGCGGCCCGGCGCGAACGACTGCTCGAGGTTCTCCGGGTCGAGCATGACATCGGTGCCGAGGCCGAGCCCGGCGATCACCGTATAGCGGAGCGCGTCCGCGCCATAGAGGCGCACGACGTCCAGCGGGTCGATCCCATTGCCGAGCGACTTGGACATCTTCACGTGGTGCATGTCCCGCACGGTGCCATGCAGGTACACCGTGTGGAATGGGGCGCGCCCCGCGAAGCGGAAACCGGCGAAGATCATCCGCGCCACCCAGAAGAAGAGGATCTCGGGCGCGGTGACGTTCACATCCGTCGGGTAGAACGCCGCGAGATCGGGCGATTGCTCATTGGGCCAGCCGAGCGTCGAGAGGGGAAAGAGCCAGCTCGAGAACCAGGTGTCCAACACGTCCTCGTCCTGGCGCACCGCGCCGCCGCACTTCGGGCACGTGGCCACCGGGTCCCGGCTCACGATCGGCTCCGCGCCGCACGCGTCGCAGTACCAGACCGGGATGCGGTGTCCCCACCACAGCTGGCGCGAGATGTTCCAATCGCGAATGCTCTCCAGCCAGTTCACGTACACCGCCACCCACCGTTCGGGCAGGATGCGGATGGTGCCGTCGCGCACCGCCGCGAGCGCCGGCTCGGCGAGCGGCTTCATCTTCACGAACCACTGATCGGAGAGTCGCGGCTCCACCACCGTGCCGCAGCGGTAGCAGACGCGCACGGCGTGACGGTGCGGCTCGACCTTCACGAGCCGGCCGGCCTCACGCAGCATCGCGACGATCCGCTCGCGCGCGGCGAAGCGGTCGAGCCCGCGCAACGCTTCGGGCACGCGCCCCGCCGCATCGGTCACTTCGCGCACCACGCCCATCTCATCGATCACCACCGGCGCGGGCAGGTGGTGACGCAGGCCGACGTCGAAGTCGTTCGCGTCGTGCGCCGGCGTGATCTTCACCACGCCGGTGCCGAAGGTGGGATCGGCGTACTCGTCGGCGATTACGGGGATCCCGATTCCGACCATCGGCAGCCGCACACGCTTGCCCACGAGCGCGGCGTACCGCTCGTCCGCCGGATTCACCGCGAGCGCGACGTCGCCGAGCATCGTCTCGGGGCGCGTGGTCGCGACCACGAGCGCCTGGTCCCTCTCGCCCGCCACCGGGTACGCGATGTGATAGAGCTTGCCGTCGGTGTCGCTGCTCTCGGCTTCCTCATCGGAGAGCGAAGTGAGACAGCGCGGGCACCAGTGGATCACGCGATGCCCCCGGTACACGAGGCCGTCCTCGTGCAGGCGCACGAACGCTTCACGCACGGCCACCGTGAGGGCGGGGGAGAGCGTGTACGCGGTGCGCGTCCAGTCGCAGCTCGCGCCGATCGCCTTGAGCTGCTCGAGGATCGCGCTCCCGATCTCGGCAACGAAGAGCTCGGTGCGCTTCACGAAGGCGTCGCGGCCCACATCGAAGCGGGCCTTCCCTTCGGCGGCGAGCTGCTTCTCCACCACGTTCTGCGTGGCGATGCCGGCGTGATCGGTACCGGGCACCCAGAGTGCCTCGTCGCCGCACATCCGCCGCCAACGAATGAGCACATCCTGCACGCTGTTATTCAGCCCGTGCCCCATGTGGAGCACGGCGGTCACGTTCGGAGGCGGGATCACGATCACGAAGGGGTCGCGCGTGCCTCCCGAGCGCTTCGATCGCTCGGCGTGAGCCGTGAAGACGCCGGCGGCGTGCCAGCGTTCGGTGATGTCGTGCTCGATCGCGCTGGCGTCGTACTGCGGGGAGAGGTCGGCGGCCATGGGAGAGAAGTTAACGACACGCCGAAGGCCCTTCTAGGTGCGTGACGCGAGGTCCTCGGCGTCGAGCGCGTCGCGGTCGCCCACGTACAGCTCATTCGCCACGCTGACCACGCCCGGCACGCGGCGCGCCAGCGCGGTGGCGTGCATGCGCTCCGCCTTTGAGTCCACCCAGCCGGAGAGCTGGATCACGCCTTTCCCGAGTGAGCTGATGTCGACCGACCGGGTGCTCAGGGACTTATCCGATAGGAAGGCTTCGAGGACGAGGGTCTCTAACTGCGCGGTCTTGGCCTCGGCCTCGGCAGGAGCGTAGGGAACCACGTCGTCGTCGAGGTCGTCCTCCTCGGCGAAGGACTCGCCGGCGGATTCGCGCATCGACTCGAGCTCGTCCTCACTGCCGAGTCCGTCGTCGTGCGAGCGGGCACCACTGCCCCTCCGGGAGCGGAGGCGGGCGCGGACGCCATCTAGTCCGCCGAGTTTTTGGGCGGCGAGCATGCCGAGGGCGAGGCCGGCGAGCGCGCCCGCGGCGGCGGCGGCGAGGATCGCGCCGGTGGAATCGGGGGCATCGCGGTAGCGGTGACGGCTCATGGGTGCGCGGTGGCGAGAGGAGAGTTCCAACGATAACTTGTCGCGGAGCGCCGGGCGAGTAGCGCGCGTCCCCAACTGAAACTGCCGCGGATGATCGACACTCCGAACGCCGAGCTGACGCTCACGCTCCCCGACGGCTCCGTCCGTCACGTCCCGTATGGCACGATGCCGCGCGACGTGGTCGCGAGCATCGGCGCCGGGCTCTTGCGCGCGGCGGTCGCCGTCCAGGTGGGTGGTGCGGTGCAGGATCTCGTGACGCCCCTGCGCGCGAGCGGCGCCTTCCGCGTACTCACGGAGAAGGACGCGACGGCGCTCGACGTCCTCCGCCATTCGGCGGCGCATCTGCTCGCGACCGCGGTGCGGCGCCTGCGTCCCGACGCGAAGATCGGCTTCGGCCCGAGCATCGAGGACGGCTTCTACTACGATTTCGAGGTCGTGCAGCCCTTCACCCCCGACGATCTCGCGGCGTTCGAAGGGGAGATGAAGAAGGTAGCGCAGGAGAAGCTCCCCTTCGTGCGCCAAGAGGTAAACCGGGCGCAGGCTCTCAAGAAGTTCACCGACGACCCGCTCAAGCTCGAGCGGCTCGCGGAGCTCGGCGACGACGAGGTGATCTCCGTCTACACCGATGGACCGTTCGTGGATCTCTGCCGCGGTCCGCACGTGCCTGACACGTCCCGCATCAAGCACTTCAAGCTGCTGCACACGGCGGGCGCGTATTGGCGCGGCGACGAGCATCGCCAGATGCTGCAGCGGATCTACGGCACGGCGTGGTTCACCAAGGACGATCTCGACGCCTACCTCCATCGGATCGAGGAGGCGAAGCGCCGCGACCACCGCACGCTCGGCAAGGAGCTCGACCTCTTCAGCACCGACCAGCGCGTGGGGCCGGGACTCATCCTCTGGCACCCGCGCGGCGCGGTGATCCGCAGCGAGATCGAGAACTACGAGCGCGAGCTGATCCTGCGCCACGGCTACGACCTCGTCTACACGCCGCACCTCGTGAGCGAGAAGCTCTTCGAGATCTCCGGGCATCTCGTGAACTTCAAGGAGAGCATGTTCGGCGCGATGGACGTCGAGGGCGCCGCCTATCGGCCGAAGCCGATGAACTGCCCCGGGCACATCTGCATCTACCAGGCGCACCAGCGGTCCTATCGCGACCTGCCGCTGCGCTTCGCCGAATTCGGCACCGTGTACCGCTACGAGCGGAGCGGCGTGCTGCACGGCATGCTGCGCGTGCGCGGTTTCACGCAGGACGACGCGCACGTCTTCTGCACGCCGGAGCAGGTGCCGGGCGAGATCGAGCGGCTGCTCGATCTCGTGGCCGAGATGCTGACCACCTTCGGCTATCCGTACACGATCGAGCTGTCCACCCGCCCCGAGAAGAACGCGCTCGGCACCGCGGAGACGTGGGCGCAGGCGGAGAAGTCGCTGAGCGATGTGCTCGTGAAGCGCGGCCAGGCGTTCGCGATCGACGCCGGGGGCGGCGCGTTCTATGGGCCGAAGCTCGACTTCAAGCTCATCGACGCGATCGGGCGGAAGTGGCAGGGGCCCACAGTGCAGCTGGATTTCAACCTGCCCGAGCGCTTCCAGCTCGAATACGTGGGCGCCGACAACACGATGCATCGCCCGGTGATGTTGCACCGCGTGCTGGTGGGGAGCATGGAGCGCTTCGTGGGCGGGCTGATCGAGCACTACGCGGGGGCGTTCCCCCTCTGGCTCGCGCCGGAGCAGGTGAGCGTGATCCCGATCTCCCCCGACGTGGGCGACGCCGCGCGCGCGCTCGTCGCCAAGCTGAAGGACGCGGGGCTGCGCGTGGGCTTCGACGCCGAGCTGCGCGAGGACTATCGCGAGCGGATCAAAGCCGCGTCGCAGATGAAGGTGCCGTATATGGCGATCCTCGGAAAACGTGAGGCGGAAGCCGGCACGGTGACGCTCCGGGTCCGGGGGTCGGAGAAGGTGCAGGCGACTATGCCGGTGAATGCGATGGTGGCGAAGCTCGTGGGGGAGGTGACGGCGCGGGTGATGGGGACGTGAACTACCGGTCTCGGCCTCGGCCTCGGCCTCGGCAGGTACTAGGAATTGGGGGACTGGCGATCGGGATACTTGCGTGGATGGGGGCGCCTGCGTCGGGGCCGATCGTTTGTGTCGATCCGGGGCATCCGTCGGAAGTGAGCCTCGGGGATGAGCGGATCAACGGGATCACCGAGGCGCACGCGGATTGGGTCGTGGCGGTCAAGTTGCTCGAGGCGCTCGAGGCGCGCGGGATCACGGTGTGCTTGACGAAGGAGCGCGAGGACACGCTGGTGCGAAATCGCGATCGCGCGGAGATCGCGAATCGAGCTGACGCGGCGCTCCTCATCCGGTTGCACTGCGACGTCGGACGGGACAGTGGCTTCGCCATCTACTATCCCGATCGCGCCGGAAGTGCGGAGGGGCACACGGGTCCGCCGAAGAAAGTGCGCGCCGCGAGCAAGCGGGCGGCGATCGCGATGCATGCGGCGATGGTCGAGCTTCTCGGCGGCCGGCTGCATGACGGCGGCGTGCTCGGCGACTCCAAGACGTATATCGGACGGAAGCAAGGGGCGCTCACGGGATCGGTGTTCTCCCAGGTCCCTGTCGTGACGATCGAGATGCTGGTACTCTCGCATCCCAGTGACGCGATGTTCATTCGATCGGACAGCGGGGCGACTGCGATGGCCGGCGCGATCGCGGCGGGGGTGGCGCGCTTCGTGGCGGTGAAACGGTGAACATCCATTCCGGAGTGCTCAGATGCGACTGACGATCGGCGCCTTCGGCGTCGCGGCCGGACTCCTGTGCGGCTGGCACGCCTCCCCCGAAACGAGCCGCGTGCGGGAAGCTCCCGGGCTCGACTCGGCTTGGCTGCGCGTCGACTTTGCGAAGGAGCGACTCACTCGGTCCGCGCTGGACACGGTGAGCGAGCCGAATCTCGCCCTCATTCGCGGCGTGATCTTCGGGCGTCACGGGCGGATCTTCCGAGACTCGACGATCCAGGCCTACCTCGCGACCCAGACGTGGTACCGGCCAGACAGCTCCTTCTCCAACGATCGCCTCTCGGCGGTCGAGCGCGACAATCTCGACTTGGTGCGCGAGATCGAGCGGGATCGTCATCGGCGGGTCGCGCTCGGGGACATGCGTTTCTGG
>JAYUMO010000257.1:0-2596 GCA_043762555.1 Gemmatimonadaceae bacterium
GTCTCGCCCGCGGCCGCGCAGGAATTCCGCTTCGGCGGCACGACGGTGGGTCAGGTCATTCAGCTCCCGACGCTGATCCTGGACAGCGTGCCGCTGAGCTCCACCACGGGCACTGGCAGCTACCGCCAGACGCCGGACGGTCACGTCGCCTGGTGCCAATCGGGGTTCGCCTACTGCTTGTATCAGCGCTCCGGCGCCACGATCACCACCGCGCCGCTGACGCAAGATCTCGAGCTCAATGCGTGGGGGTTCGGCCAAGGGCTGCGCTTCTACGGACAGGTGCGCTTCCGGGCCACCGGCGGCGACCAGGCGTGGCCGCTCGCAGCGCAGACCGTGTCGACGACCGCCGTTTATCTCGAGTACGATCGCCCCGCGTTCCGGGCGCGCCTCGGGCGCCAGTTCACGCAGAACGGGCTGGGCTACTACAATTACGATGGCCTCTCCGCGCTCTGGCGGGCGGCGCCGTGGGTGGACATCGACCTGTACGGCGGCGGCGCGTTACTCGAGGCGCTGAACGCGCCGTACACCGCCACGCTCGTGACGTCGGTGGAGAATCCGCCGGCGCCGAACGACAACGCCTGGCTCCTTGGCGCCCGCGTGCGGACGCACGATCGCAGCGGGTCGTCGTTCTCCGCGCTCTTCCAACTGATCGATCGGAACGACAACCGTGGGCTCTATTCGGAACGCCTCGCGCTCAACGGGGTGGGGCGCTGGGGTCCGAGTACCATCACCGGCGATGTGCAGGCGGACTTCGCCACCGGCGCCTTCAACCTGGCGCAAGCGCGCGGGCAATATCCGGTGGCTCGGCAGAGCGGCGTCTTCCTCGAGGCGCGGCACTTCGTGCCGTACTTCGAGCTCTGGTCGATCTGGAGCGTCTTCTCGCCGGTCGGCTACAATGAGCTTACCGGCGGCGGCTACTGGGGCTCGCCGGCGGGCGCGGTGGCGGTGCAGCTCGCGGGCGGCTTCCGCACCTATCAGAACGCGGACGCCGGCACAGGGGATCTCCGCAGCAGCGGCTGGCGTATTGGCGCCGACCTCACCTGGCAGGCCGCTCCGGCGCTAATGGTGCGCGGCGGCTACCACTACGACATCGGTCCCGGGGCCGCGGAGAGCGAGGGCAGCCTCAGCGCCCGGTGGGAGCCGAACGAGCGCGTGTACGCCGGACTTTTCGGCACCGCGTTCCAGACCGCGTACGAGTATCAGCAGGGCTACGGCACGGTGATCGGCGGCGGCGTGACCGCGGGGGTGAAGCTCGAGGAGTGGGGGCGGGTCGCCGCCGACGTCGCGGAGTATTCCGACACGTACGGCGGGAACGCGCCGCAGTCCGATTGGGAACAATTCCGCGCGTCCCTCCGCTTCGAGTTCGTGCTGGGACGCGAGCCGGGCTACACGGGCGCGGGAGTGGTGCGATGAGGCGCGCGACGATCGCTTTTTTCTTCGCCGCGGTGATCCTCGCCGGCGCCGCGATCTCCGCGCGCGCGCAGCGGCCGGACAGCTTCCCGCACCTCGCGCACGCGAAGGTCTTCCCGGCATGTACCGGTTGTCACTCAGGGGTCGTCTCGGGCGATGTCGCCGCCCTCTTTCCCGATCCGTCCACCTGCTCGGGCTGCCACGACGGGATGCAGAATTACGAGGGGCGCGTGTTGCGCCGGGTCGCGTGGCGCGGAGCGAGGTACCGCGCGACGAATCTGGCCTTCTCGCACACCGAGCACGCGCGCGAGACGAACACCGTGGGGAGCACGCAAGCGTGCGTGACCTGCCACCAGCGCGCCGGCACCGTCGAGTGGATGGCGGTGGCGGGGGCGGCGCCCGCCGCCTGCCTCGCCTGCCACGAGCACGCGGCGCCCGCCCATCTGGCCGACGAAGCGAACTGTCGCACCTGTCACGTGCCGCTCGCGCAGGCGACCGCGCTCACCGCCGGCGAGATCGCCGCCTTCCCACAGCCGGCGTCGCACGAAGCGACGGACTTCCTGTTCGCGCACGCCCCGGCCGAGAGCGCGGCGGTGGCGCGGTGCGCGGTCTGCCATACGCAGGAGAGCTGCGCGCGCTGCCACATCGATCCGGCGGCGACGCCCTCGATCGCGGCGCTCGGCCGGAACGCGGCGGTTGCGCTCATGCTGGCGGGAAAGGGGGCGCGCTATCCCGTGCCCGCCACGCATGCGGCCGCCGATTTCACGATCACGCACGGCGCCGCGGCGCGCGGCGATCCGGCCACCTGCTCCGGCTGCCACGCGCAGGCCAGCTGCAAGACGTGCCATCTGCAGATCGGCGCGCGCGCGACGATCGCCAAGCTCCCGGTCGCGAAGCCGGGCGGGGCGCAGGGCGTGCAGCTGCGCAGCGCGCCCGATTTGTTTTTCGCCCTCCTCTCGGCCGTCGCGTTCCGCGCTCCGGCGACGACGCCGGGCCGCGTACGTCCAGAGCTGTGGGCCGTACGCGTACACACGCCGGGCTTCGCCCGGAAGCACCAGGCGTCGGCGTCCTCGAACGCGCCGAATTGCGGGAGCTGCCACCAGAAGAGCTACTGCGCCGACTGTCACGACGGGGCGGGAAAGCTCCGCTACCACCCCGCGGATTTCGTGCAGGGGCACGGCGCGCA
>JAYUMO010000258.1:0-9157 GCA_043762555.1 Gemmatimonadaceae bacterium
CGTCCGGCGGTGCTCTACATCTCCGACGTGCCGATCATGTGGCTGCCTTTCATCTTCCAGGACATGCGGCGCGGACGCCGGAGCGGGATGCTCACGCCGCGTTTCGGCATCGCCGACATCGTGCGCACGACGCCCACCTATCGGCGGCAGATCGAGAACGTGGGCTACTACTTCGCGATCAACGATTACATGGATGCGCTCGTCGCGCTCGATTGGCGGAGCGGCGCGAATGCCTCGACGAGCGACCCCGGCTGGACGCGCCTCGACGGTCAGTGGCGCTTCCGCTGGCTCGACCGCTTCGTCAGCAGCGACATCCGGAGCACGTACACATGGTACACCAACGGCTCCACGCGCTTCGACGCGTCGCTGCGGCTCGCGCAGCAATTCTCGCAGAACAGCACCATCAACGCCAACCTGAACTACTCGAGCTCCACCACCCTCTACCGCTACGACGCGATGACGGTCGCGCAGGCGCTCGCGGCGATCACCTCGCAACTCGCCTTCCAGGATCGCCTCGGCCCGTTCGCGATGAGCCTGGGCGGCACGCGCAGCCAGTACGCCGGGCAGTCGGAGGTGGACTACAGCTTCCCCAATTTCAGTCTCACGGCGCAGCCGATCACGGTCCGCCCCGGCGTCGTCTGGACGCCGGCGTTCTCGGTGTCGAACACGGTGAATCAGAATCTGAACAGCGCGCTCTACGCGTACACGCTCACCGCCGCCGGCCTCCTCGACAGCGCACGCGCGCAGGCCGATCAGCGCCTGACGTCGTTCAGCCTCCAGACGCCCTTCCGCTTCGGCAACTTCGCCCTCCCGCTCAACGTTCGCGTCACCGACGTCGAGAAGGACGTCGAGCAGAATTACCTGGTGTACGATTTCAACACCGGGAAGGTGATCGGGCAGCGCACCTACGCGAAGACCTTCCGCACCGACGCGAATTGGGAGACCGGGGTCGCGCTCCCCGCGCTGTCGCAGGGGAAATGGAATCTGACTCCCTTCGTCACGATCGTGAACGCGGACGGGTCGGCCGGGTACTGGGTGCGCACCGAGCAGACGGGGGGCGTCTGGGTGGCGCAGTCCAAGACGATCCAGGGCGGGGTGGCCGTCCAGCCGACCTTCTACGGCTTCTTCGCCGGCTTCGGACCGTTCTCTCGGATCCGGCACGCCTTCCAACCGCGACTCGCCTTCACCTACGCCCCCGCCACCACCGTGCCCGACGCCTACCTGCGCGCGCTCAACTACACGCGCGCGGGATACCTGGGCGGGCTCCAGCGGAGCAACCTGAGCTTCCAACTGCTCAACACGGTGGAAGCCAAGCTCAAGCCGCGGGGGGACAGCGCGGCCGCCGCCGCGTCGGGGAGCGACAAGGTGAAGCTGCTCGCGCTCAACCTGTCGCCGCTCAATTACGATTTCGAGATCGCGCACAAGATCGGTCGCGGCATCACGACGCCCACCTTCCACTGGGACGCGCAGAGCGATCTCCTCCCCGGCTTCCAGATCTCGGCCGACTACTCGCTCTTCGCCGGCAACCCGATCAGCGACACCGCGCGTTTCGATCCCTTCCGCACCGGGCTGTCGATGTCCTTCAACATCGGGCGCACGAGCAATCCCTTCGCGGCGTTCACTCGGCTCTTCGGCAACGCCACCCCGTCCGATTCGGGCATCGCGGCCACCGCGAACGCGCTCGCCCCCGGCGGCGCCGGCTTCCTGCCGCCGCCGATCGCCGGCCCGGTGGGCGCGCGCGTGCCCCTCGGCGTGCAGCGCACCGGCGGCTGGAACCTGTCGCTCATCTTCACGTCGTCGCAGAGCCGGCCGGTGACGGGTCAGAACGTGCGGGTATTCGACCCGAAGGTGTACTGCGCCCCGTACGCGAGTAATCCGGATCTCTACAGCCGGTGCCTCCAGCTCCCGCCACCCAGCGACACGCTGTACACGACCACCGCCGGCGCCCCGGTGTACGTCACCCCCCCGCGGAAGACGTTGCGCGCGAATGCGGGCTTCGATCTCACGCCGCACTGGGCCGTGCAATGGACCACCGGCTACGATCTCATCACGCATCAGTTCTCGGACAACGTGATCAGCCTCCAGCGCCAGTTGCACGATTGGCACGCGGCGTTCGCCTTCACGCAGTCCCCCAATGGGAACTTCGCGTTCAATTTCTTCGTCTCGTTGAACGCCGAGCCCGACCTGCGCTTCGACTACAACCGCCGGAACTACCGCCCGATCGAGCCGACGGTGACGTCGACGCCGTAGCCGGCGCGGTGTCGCACCCGGTGGTCGGCCGCTGTCTCCCGCGGGGGACGTTGCGGGAGCGTGCGCGCGGCTAAGTCGTTGTGATTCCGTCCCGCGGCATCCGGCGCGCCCTGTGCATCACCAGGTGGTCGTACTCCATTCGGGAGACCCCGATGCGCCGCCCCCTCCTGCTCGCGCTCGCTGCCGTCGCTGCCGTCGCCGCGGGATGCACGACCTCCCCCACGGTGGTCGAGCCCTCGGCGATCGTGCCGCCGGTGAACCTCACTTACGAGCTCGTGCCGAGCGGCGACCCGGCGCTGCCCGTGGGGATCCTGCTCCGTTGGGACCCGCCCAACGACTCGCGCGTGGTGGCGTACAACGTGTACTCGCGCAGCTCGACGGGGAGCGCGTGGGGACTGCGCGCCACCACGACCTCCGCGTCCTTCTACGACCTGGGCGCCCCCGACCTGCAGTACGAGGTGACGGCCAGGGACGCCGGCGGTATTGAGAGCGTGCCGACGAACGTCGCCACCGTCGACGCGAACAACCAGCTGCCCGCGCCGGCGGGGCTCGTCGGGATCTCCCTGAACACGGCGATCCAGACCTCCTGGCTCCCCAACGCGCGGAACGCCGCCCCGTCGCTCTTCCGGTACTACCGGGTTTACTCCACGTCGTACAACATCGACACGAACCTCTGCGGCACGCAGTGGCTGTTGGAGGGGACCACCGTGAGCGAGGATTTCGTTTCGAGCGGCCTCACCAACGGCGTCTCGATCTGCTTCGCCGTGAGCGCGGTGAGCACCGACGGCCATGAGAGCAATTGGAGCACGCCGTGGGGCGACACGCCGCGCCCCGATGCACGCAACGTGATGATCACCGCCTTCCAGCAGACGGCGTCGACGAGCGGCTTCCTGTTCTACGACGTTGCCACGACCGGCCTCGGCGTGGTGACCTCCGGATCGCGCACCGACATCGACTTCCGGCTCGACCGGCACGGCGACGGGACGCTCTGGCTGCTGCCCATTCGCTCGGGGAGCACGGTGGTCGGCGTGGGCCCGGTGACCGATCTCACGTCGATCGACCGCGCGCCGCTCGGCGGCTACAGCGCGGCGGCGGTGCAGGCGGTGATCGGGAGCGGCTACGTCTTCCAGACGACGCAGACCGACGGCGTCCATTTCGGCGGCCTGCGCGTGACCGCGCTCGGCACGGGCTACGCGATCGTGGATTGGTCGTATCAGACGGACTTCGGCAATCCGGAGCTCCGGCGTGTACGGCCGTGAGCGGCGCGGGACGGCGCGATCCGCCGCTCCCCTGACAGGGGGCGGCGGATCGCGTAGCTTTCCCGCATGGCGGACGAGATCCAGCTCGACGGTGAGTCGCTCGACATCGAAGCGGTCTTCCGCGTCGCCGCTGGCGGGGCGCGCGTCACGCTCGCCGCCGGCTCGCGCGCGCGACTGGTGGCACGCCGCCGCTTCGTGGACGAGATCGTGCGCCGCCACACGCCGGTGTATGGCGTCACGACCGGCTTCGGCAAGCTGAGCGACGTCGCGATCCCGCCGGCCCGATTGGCCGAGCTGCAGGTGAACCTCGTGCGGAGCCACGCGGCCGGCGTCGGCCCGCTCCTCCCCGAGCGGGAGGTACGCGCGATGATGTTGCTGCGCGCCAACGTGATCGCGAAGGGGTTCTCGGGCGCGCGCCCCGAGCTCGTCGAGCTGCTCGCGGCGATGCTCAACGCGGGGCTCCATCCGCCGGTGCCGGAGCAGGGGAGCGTGGGGGCGAGCGGCGACCTCGCGCCCCTGGCGCACCTCGCGCTGGCGCTCGTGGGCGAGGGCACGCTCCACTGCGGAGCGCGGCACGGCCCCGCGGCGGCGATGCTGCGCGAAGCGGGACTCACGCCGGTGACGCTGCAGCCCAAGGAAGGGATCACGCTGATCAACGGGACCCAGGCGCACACGGCGATCGCCGCGCTGTGCCTTCGCGACGCGATGCGTCTCTGGCGCGTGGCGCACGTGTCCGGCGCGATGTCACTCGAGGGGCTGCGCGGCACGCCGGTGGCCTTCGACGAGCGGATCCAGCTCGCGCGCGGTCAGGTGGGGCAGAGCGCCTCGGCCGCGCTGCTGCGCGCGCTGCTCGCCGACAGCGAGATCCGCGACTCGCACCGCCTGAACGATCCGCGCGTGCAGGACGCGTACGCGCTCCGCTGCATGCCGCAGGTGCACGGCCCGGTGCTCGACGCGCTCCGCTTCGCCGAGGGTGTGATCGGGCGCGAGCTGAACGCCGCCACCGACAATCCGCTGCTGTTCGAGGACGGCACGATGCTGAACGGCGGGAATTTCCACGGCCAAGCGGTGGCGATGGTCCTCGACGTGATGGCGATCGCGCTTACGAATCTCGCCACGATCGCCGAGCGGCGGATCGACCGTCTCGTGCATCCCGACCTGAACGAGGGACTCCCGCCTTTCCTGACCATGGACGCCGGCGTGAATTCCGGCTTCATGATGGCGCAGGTGACCGCGGCCTCGCTCGCAAGCGAGTGCAAGGTGCTCTCGCATCCGGCGAGCGTCGACACGATCCCCACCGACGGGAACAAGGAGGACGTGGTGCCGATGGCGATGGGCGCCGCGTGGAAGCTCCGGCGCGTGGTGGAGAACGTCGCGCACGTGCTCGCGATCGAGCTGATGTGCGCGGCGCAGGCGGTGGACTATCGGGCCCCGGTGCGCCCGGCGAAACGCGTGGGCGACGCGCACGCGCTCGTGCGCGCCACGGTGAAGCCGCTCGCGCAGGACCGAGTGTTCGCGGGCGACATCGCGGCGCTGCGCGCGGCGATCGGCGCCGGTGTCTTCGATCCCATCACCGCCGGACTCCCCGCATGATCCCCCGAGCCACCGCCGCGCCCCCCGCGCCGCCGGCGGCGTCGCCGCCGCGCGTCATCCGCGCGCCGCGCGGGCGCACGCTCTCGTGCAAGGGCTGGCCGCAGGAGGCCGCCCTCCGGATGCTGATGAATAACCTCGATCCCGAGGTCGCCGAGCGGCCCCAGGACCTCGTGGTCTACGGCGGCACCGGGAAGGCGGCGCGCGACTGGGCGAGCTTCGACGCGATCGTCGCCGCGCTGCGCGCGCTCGAGCACGACGAGACGCTGCTCGTGCAGAGCGGCAAGCCGGTGGCCGTCTTCCGTACGCACACGAGCGCGCCGCGCGTGCTCATCGCCAACAGCAATCTCGTGGGGCGGTGGGCCACGTGGGATGTGTTCCGCGAGCTCGAGCGCAAAGGGCTCACGATGTACGGCCAGATGACCGCCGGCTCCTGGATCTACATCGGCTCGCAGGGGATCCTGCAGGGGACCTACGAGACCTTCGGCGCGGTTGCGCGCGCGCACTTCGGCGGATCGCTCGCGGGGCGGTTCGTGCTGAGCGCGGGGCTCGGCGGGATGGGCGGTGCGCAGCCGCTCGCCGCGACGATGCAGGGGGCGACGTTCTTGGGCGTGGAGGTGGACCCGACGCGGATCGACAAGCGCGTCGAGTCCGGCTACTGCGACCGGAAGACGGCGTCGCTCGATGAAGCGCTCGCCTGGATCGCCGACGCGCGCGCGCGGCGCGCACCGCTGTCGGTGGGACTCGTCGGCAACGCCGCCGAGGTCGCGCCGGAGCTCGTGCGCCGCGGGGTGACCCCCGATGTCGTCACCGACCAAACGAGCGCGCACGATACGCTGAACGGCTACGTCCCGTCGGGGATGCCCCTCGCCGAGGCGCTCGCGCTGCGCGCCCGCGATCCGAAGGGCTACGTGACGCGCGCCGTGGCGTCGATCGTCGAGCACGTGCGCGCGATGCTCGCGCTCATGGCGCGCGGCGCCGTGACCTTCGACTACGGGAACAACATTCGCACCGTGGCGCACGACGCGGGACTGGCGCAGGCCTTCGCCTTCCCGGGATTCGTTCCCGCCTACGTGCGCCCGCTCTTCTGCGAGGGGAAGGGACCCTTCCGCTGGGTGGCGCTCTCCGGCGACCCGAAGGATCTGTACCGCACCGACGAGCTCGTGCTCGAGCTCTTCCCGCGGGATGAGCACCTGGCGCGCTGGATCCGGCTGGCGCGCGAGAAAGTGCATTTCCAGGGACTGCCGGCGCGCATCTGCTGGCTGGGCCAAGGAGCGCGCGCGCGTTTCGGCGTCGCGCTGAACGATCTCGTCGCGAGTGGGGAGCTCTCGGCGCCGATCGTCATCGGACGCGACCATCTCGATACGGGAAGCGTCGCGTCCCCCTTCCGCGAAACGGAAGCGATGAAAGATGGGAGCGACGCGATCGCCGACTGGGCGATCCTCAACGCGATGCTCAACGTCGCGAGCGGCGCCAGCTGGGTGAGCTTCCATCACGGCGGCGGGACCGGCATCGGCAACTCGCTGCACGCGGGGCAGGTGATCGTCGCCGACGGCACCCCCGAAATGCGCGTGCGGCTGGAGCGCGTGCTCACGAACGACCCCGGGATCGGCGTCGCGCGCCACGCCGACGCCGGCTACGAGATCGCGCAGGCCGCCGCGGACGCGCACGGCATCACCCTGCCGATGCGGCGCGGGCAGGGCTGACCGGCGTGCTCTCGGCGCGCTTCCACCCCTGGCACGTCCCGCTCTTCGCCGCCAAGTACGCCTGGCACCACGCGCGCGGCACCCCGATGCTGGTGCACTTCGAGGTCACGATGCGCTGCAACGCGCGCTGCGACTTCTGCGACTACTGGAAGACCGATCCCTCGGCGCGCGCGCACGAGCTGAACAGCTTCGCCGACGCCGCGCGGCGCTTCGACCCGCTCATGATCACCTTCACCGGCGGGGAACCGCTGCTGCGGCGCGACCTCGAGGCGCTCGTGGCCGCCGTCGCCGCCGCCGTGCGCCTCAAGTACATCGCGGTGATCACGCATGGCGGCTCGCTCACGGTGGAGCGCGCGCGCTCGCTCTGGGATGCGGGGATCAACCAGTTCAACATCTCCCTGGACTACCTGGATGAGCGGCATGATCGTGCCCGGGGCATCCCCGGTCTCGCGGCGCGCCTCCAGGATCTCGTGCCGCGCCTGCGCGCCGCCGGGATCGATGGCATTCGCTTCAACACGGTGATCAAGAGCTCCAACCTGGACCAATTGCTCCCGATCGTGCACCGAGCGTCGGCGCTCGGCGCCGGCGTCTCCTTCTCCGCGTATACCGGGCTCAAGAACGGGAACGAGGCGCACCGCCCGCGCGCGGAGCAGCTCGCCGAGCTGGACGCCACGATCGCCGAGTTGCTCGCGTACAAGAAGCGACGTCGCGGCGTGATCGTGAATTCCGATCACTACTTGCGCGAGATCCCGCGCTGGTTCCGCGGTCAGCTGAGCGGCCCGTGCCAGTCGGGGCGCCGCACGATCCACATCGATCCGCTCGGGATGGTGCGCCGCTGTCCTGATTTCCCGAACGATTTCCACTGGACCGCCTTCCGCCGCTACGAGCCGATCAAGTGCGACGCATGCTTCTACGCGTGCCGCGGCGAGGCGCAGGCGCCGCTCACGCTGTCGCGGGTGCGCGATTTAATGGCCACGCCGTGAGCGCCACCCTTTACGTCGGCGCGTCGCAGGTGGTCACGTGCGGCGGCCCGCCGCGCGCGCGCCGCGGCGCCGAGATGCGCGACGCCACCGTGCTCGCCGACGCCGCGGTGGCCGTCGAGGGGGAGCGGTTCGCGGCCGTCGGCGATCGCGAGGCCCTGGAGCGCGCCTACCCGGACGCCGCGCGCATCGACTGCGCGCGCGGCGTGCTCACCCCGGGGCTCGTGGACTCGCACACGCACGCCATCTTCGGCCGCCCGCGCGCCGACGAGCACGAGCTCCGCGCCGCCGGCCTCGGCTACATGGAGATCGCCGCGCGCGGCGGCGGCATCCACGCCTCGGTGCGCGATCTGCGCGCGCGCGGCGAGGACGAGCTCGTCGACCTCGCGCGCGAGCGGCTGCGACGCCTCGCCTCCTACGGGACCACCACCGTCGAGGTCAAATCGGGCTATGGGCTCACGGTGGACGACGAGCTCAAGATCCTTCGCGCGATCGCGCGCCTTGCCGCCGAATTACCCCTGCGGCTCGTCCCCACCTGGCTCGGCGCGCACGAGATCCCGCACGAGCACCGCGCTAGCGACGCCGCCCGCGCCGCCTATCTTCGCCTGCTCACCGAGGAGATGCTCCCGCGCGTGACCACCGAGCGGCTCGCGCGCTTCGCCGACGTCTTCTGCGAGCCGGGGGTTTTCACCGTCGCCGAGACGCGCCGGATCCTCACCGCCAGCCGCGCCCACGGGCTCGAGCTCAAGCTCCACGCCGATGAGTTGCGGCCCTCCGGCGGCGCGGAGCTCGCGGCCGAGCTCGGCGCCGTCTCCGCCGACCATCTCGCGGCGATCTCCCCCGCCGGGATCGCCGCGCTCGCGAGCGCCGGCACGGTGGCCACCCTCCTCCCGGGAACGATGCTCTTCCTCGGCAAGGGGACGCGGGCCCCCGCACGCGACCTGATCGACGCGGGCGCCGCGGTGGCCCTCGCCACCGACTTCAATCCCGGCACGTCGCCCACCGTCAACCTGCCGCTCATCCTCACGCTCGGCGTGAGCGAGCTCCGCCTGAGCGTGGCCGAGGCGCTGATCGCGGCCACCGTGAACGGCGCGGCGGCGCTCGCGCTGGCGGACCACGTGGGACAGATCGCGCCCGGCTTCTCCGCGGACCTGGCGCTCTTCGCCATCGAGGATGTCCGGGAGTTGCCGTATTGGTACGGTGACCGTCGGTGTATGGGTACGTGGGTGCGAGGCAAGCCTTGTCACCCCTATGGCTTATCCCTAAGTTAAGAATTCTCTCGCGTCCCGAGGCGCGGAGCCGCGCCGTTCTGCCTCCGGAGCACACTACGCGCTGATGTCCAACGTCGCGAAGCTGAAGAAACGAGCGCTCG
>JAYUMO010000259.1:0-3614 GCA_043762555.1 Gemmatimonadaceae bacterium
GCTCGCCGCCGCGCGGGCGCAAGCCGACGCAGCGCGTGGCCGCGACGGCGCCACGCGCGGCGCGCTGCTCGACGCGGAGGAACAGCTCGCCGCACTGCAGGGGTAGGTGCACGCGCTCGAAGCGCTGGAGCGCGACCGCGTGGGCCTCGCGCCCGCCGCGGCGCGGTTGCTCGCCGATCGCGCCGAATTCGGCGCCGACGCGGTGATCGGACCCCTGTCCGATTTCATCACCGCGGGCGCCCAATCGGCCGCGCTCATCGAGCGCTTCCTGGGCAACACGGTGCACGCGGTACTCGTGCGCGACCGGGCCGTGGCCGAGGCGGTGCGCGATTGGCACGCCCGCGTGAATCCCGGCCCGCTGCTCCTGCTCCCGATCGACGGGCCGCTCTTCGCCGACGCGGATCGCGGCACGCTCGCGTCACGGGTGGACGCCGCCGAGATCGCGCGCGCCTGGGTGCGCAACCTGCTCGGCCACGTCCGCGCGAGCGACGACGGCGCGGCGTTCGTGGACGCGCGCGGCGCCGTCTGGCTCCCGGGCGAAGCGGGCGGCCCCGGCCCCCTGCGCCGGCGCGCCGAGCTCGCCCTGTTGGGCGAGCAGCGCGTGGCGGCCGAGGGCGCGCGAGGGACGGCGCGGTCGCAGGCGGAGCAGGCGCGCGCCGCGCTGGATGACGCGGAGCGCTCGGTGGCCGCCGCCACCGACGCCGCCGACGCCGCGCAGACCGCCGCGCGCGAGGCAGAGGACGCGCGCGCCGCGATCGCGCTCCGGGTGCGCCGCCACGAGAAGGAGCTCGCCAGCGTTGAGGCGCTCGCCGCACGCATCGGGGAGCGGCACGCCGAGCTCGGCGCGCGCCTCGGCGCGCTGGACGCCGACGCGGGGCGCGCCGCTCGCGCGATCACCGAGCGCGCCGCCGCGCTCGACGCCGGGCGCGGGGCGCTCGCCGCCGCGGAGCGGCGCCAGGAGGCGACGCGCGAGGACCGCACCCGCTGGCAGGTGGAGCAGGCGCAGGCCGAGGGGCGTTTGCAGGTCGCCCTCGATCGCGAGCGTCGGCTCGTCGAAGAATCCGCCTCGGCCGATCAACGGATCGCCGCCCTCGCCGCCGAGCTCGCCGAGATCCAACAGGCGGATCGCGAGCTCGCCGGCCGGATGACCGACTGGGAGGTGCAGGTCGAAGCGCGCCGGGCCGCGCTCGGCGGCGACGAAGCCCGGTTGACGGAGTCCGAAGAAGCCGTGCGCGGCGCCGACGCGCGGCTGCAGGATGCCGAGCACGCGCTCGACGCCGCGCGCCACCGGGCCACGGCGCTCGCCGACGAGCTCCACCAGTCGGAGCTCCGCTACATCGAGCTCGCCGGACGCCGCACCGCGATCCGCGAACGGCTCGAGGCGGAGTGGCGTCGCCCGCTCGGCGAGATGATCGCGTCGCTCGCCCCGGTGGCGCTGGACGACGACACGCTCCGCGGCGAGGTGGAGCGCTTGCGCGCGGAGCTCGAGACCATCGGCGCCGTGAACGCGTTGGCGGTGGAGGAGCACGACGAGGAGGCGAAGCGTCTCGAGTTCCTCACCACGCAACGCGCCGACCTCGTGAGCGCCAAGACCTCGCTGCATCAAGCGATCCGCGAGATCGACACCACCGCCCGGGCGCTCTTCCTCGAGACCTTCGCGCAGGTGCGCCGGAATTTCCGCGAGATCTTCCTCACGCTCTTCGGCGGCGGTGAGTGCGACATTCGGCTCGAGGACCCCGCGCTCCCGCTCGACTGCGATATCGAGATCCACGCGTCGCCGCGCGGCAAGCGCACGCAGCGCATCCACCTGCTCTCGAGCGGGGAGCGCGCGCTCGTCGCGCTCTCGTTGCTGTTCGGGATCTTCCTCACGAAGCCGAGCCCCTTCTGCCTGCTCGATGAGGTGGACGCCCCCCTCGACGACGCGAACATCGGCCGCTTCGTCAAGATGCTCAATCAGTTCAAGGCGAAAACGCAGTTCATCGTCATCACGCACAACCCGCGCACCACCACCGAGGCCGCGGACGCCGTGTACGGGGTGACGATGCAGGAGCCGGGCGTCTCGAGCTTCGTGAGCGTGCGGATGCGTGGCGAGCCGGTGGACGAGGCGGTCGAAGCCGCGGTCGCGGCGCCGGCCTAGGCGCCGGCTCCCGGCGCCCGGCGGGCACGCGCGTGCGACTCACCTCCGTCGGCACCGGCACGGCGTCGCCGAGTCCGTCGCGCGTGAACGCCGGCCATCTCGTGGAGGCGGGCGCCGTGCGCCTGCTGCTCGACTGCGGCAGCGGCGTCGTGCATCGCCTGGCGGCGATCGGCGCCGATTGGCTCGGGATCACGCACGTCGCGCTCACGCATTTCCATCCCGACCACACGCTCGACCTCACCACGCTCTTCTACGCGTGGCAGTACGGCACCTTGCCGCCGCGCGAGGCGCCGCTCGGCCTGATCGGGCCGCCCGGGACGGCGGCCCTCCTCGCGCACTTCGCGACGCTCTACCGTGGCGCGGTGGCGGCCCCCGCCTGGCCCCTCACGGTGCACGAGCTGCCCTTCGGCGACGGGCTCGATCTCGGGGACGGCGTGCGCCTCGACACGCTGCGGGTTCCCCATTGTGAGGAGAGCGTGGCATATTCCATCGTGCGGGGCGCGCGGCGGATCGTCTTCACGGGCGACACCGGCGAGAGCGACGCGTTGGGCGATTGGGCGCGCGGCTGCGACGTGCTGCTGGCCGAGTGCTCGCTGCCCGACGCGATGGCGATCCCGATCCACCTGACGCCGGCGCGCTGCGCGGCCTTGGCCGCGCGCGCGGAGCCGGGGATGCTGGCGCTCACGCATTTCTACACGGTGGTGGAACGAGAGGACATCCGCGGCGCGATCGCGCCACGGTACGGCGGCCCCGTGACCCTCACGTGGGACGGTTGGTTCACCGAGCTCGAGGACGGGTAATGCTGGTCGTGATGACGCACGGCGCGACGGCGGCCGAGATCGACGCCGTGATCCGCGTGATCGAAGAGATGGGCTACGAGGCCCGCCCGATGCCGGGCGCGCAGCGCACCGCCGTCGGGCTCGTCGGCAACGACGGGCGCGTGGACGCGTCGCGGATCGAAGCGCTCTCGGGCGTGGCGCAGGTGATCCACGTCACGCAGCCGTACAAGCAGGTGTCGCGCGAGTGGAAACCGGAGAGCACCATCGTGACCATCGCCCCCGGCGTGCACGTGGGCGGGAACGAGATCGTGATCATCGCCGGCCCGTGCTCGGTGGAGAGCGAGGAGCAGATCGTGACCGCGGCGCGCCAAGTGCGCGCCTCGGGCGCCGCGTGCCTGCGCGGCGGCGCCTTCAAGCCGCGCAGCTCGCCGTACTCCTTCCAGGGACTCGGCAAGAAGGGACTCGAGTTGCTCGCGCTCGCGAAGCGCGAGACCGGGCTCGCGATCGTCACCGAAGCGATGGACGAAGCGGGCGCCGAGCTCGTCGCCGAGTACGGCGACTGCATCCAGATCGGCGCGCGCAACATGCAGAACTACTCGCTCCTCCGGTTCGTCGGCCAGCTCGGCAAGCCGGTGCTCCTCAAGCGCGGCCTGGCGGCCACGATCCACGAGCTGTTGCTCAGCGCCGAGTACGTGCTC
>JAYUMO010000260.1:0-6366 GCA_043762555.1 Gemmatimonadaceae bacterium
CTCGCGTTTCATCGGGTACACGATGATCTGCAAGCCGCCGTACTTCGCCTCCCCGGTGATCTGCTCCTCGGCGCTGTAGCCGGAGCCGAGCGGCATGGCGACGAACTGTCGGATCACGCCCTTCTCCACGCAGTAGCCGTCGAGCCAGGGCTGTAGGGTCGCGACGACGTAGTCCTGCGGCTTCTTCTGCAACGCGTCGGACCAGGCCTTCCCGGTCACTGCGTTGATCTTGCCGGCCGCGATCTTCACGGCCATCGGATAGTCGCCGGAGAAGTCGATCCAGAGCGCTTCTGACTGATACATCGGCAGCATGACGCCGCCGTGGGCGATCCAGGGCGCGGGCACCCGGGCCTCGAAGTCATCCACGTGACGGAGCGGAAAACGGCCGAGTCCGGCCGGCAGCGGGTAGAGCTTGTCGTCATCCGGGATCCGCAGCGTGCGCTGGAAGTCCAAGCGCAACTCCGCGCTCGGGTGCACGTCGGGAAAGCTCACGACCATCTCATCCTTGTCGAGCTCGATCATGGTTCCACTCCTTGCGGTGTTGCCGGCCGTAGCATCACGGCCGGCGGCCTTTGGCAGTCGATACTCTCGTTACCACTTCCCATCGCGGACCTCGCGCACCAGCCGCAGCACGGCACGATCGGGCAGATGCTTGAGCTCACGGATGAGCCCGGCGAAGAGCTCCGGCCGTTTCAGGATCGCTCGCTTCAAGTCGCTGGACACCTTCCCGGCCATGGCGAGGAGCACGTCAGGGTCCTCGTCTAGCTCCTTGGCCAGGGCGACGATCTTCTCCTCCGACGGCGGCGGGACCTCCTCCCGTTCGACCTTGCTCAGGAAGGAGGGTTCGACGCCGATCCGTTGCGCGACCTGGCGGACCGAAAAGCTCCGGTCCCCCTTTCGGAGGCTGGCGCGTCGGGCCCGGACGTAGTCGCCAAAGGAGCGCATGGGGTATGTGTACTACCTAGTACACGATTTGGCAAGGGGGCCGGCAAGGGGCAATGCAGTCCGTAGTCCGTAGTCCATAGTCCGTGGTCAACGACAGAGCGGTCCGGGGTCCGGAGTGATGAGTCCGGAGGGAGAGAGTGGAGGGTAGGGCAGAGTGCCGAGCGCCGAGCGCCGAGTGCCGAGACCCGCTGTCGTCCCCGCCGCGTTGTTCCCCGCCCCCTCCGAGGTTAACATTCCTCGCCCCTCCCCCACGCTCCCGCCGAGGCCGAGGCCGAGGCCGAGACCGGCCGTTTTCCAGGACCTTGAATGTTCGACAAGAAGATCCGCACCGTGGTGGTCGTCGGCGCGCAGTGGGGCGACGAGGGGAAGGGGAAGCTCGTCGACGTGATCGCCGAGCGCGCCGACTGGGTGGTACGCTACCAGGGGGGCGCGAACGCGGGGCACACGGTCAAGATCGGCGACCGCGGCTTCGTGCTCCATCAGATCCCGAGCGGCATCTTGCATCCCGGCGTGCGCTGCGCGATCGGGAACGGCGTGGTGCTCGATCCCGAGACCCTGTTCACGGAGATCGACGAGCTCGTGCGCGACGGGGTCGATGTGGAAGGGCGGCTCTACGTGAGCGACCGCGCGCACCTCGTGCTCCCCTATCACAAGCTGGTGGACGGCGAGAGCAGTGCGAGCCGGGCGATCGGGACCACCGGGCGCGGCATCGGCCCGGCGTACGAGGACAAAGTGGCGCGGCGCGGCGTGCGCGTGCTCGACCTGCGGCATCCGGAGCGACTGCGCGAGCTCATCGCGGCGGGCATCGCGCACGCCAACGCGCAGCTCAACGCCTTCGGGTCGGCGACGCGGGCGAGCGCGGAGGAGACGATCGCGCTCCTCGAGCGGCTCGCGCCGCGGCTCCTGCCGCTGGTCGAGGACGTAGGCGTCGCGCTCAGCCAGGCGCAGCGCGCCGGCGCGGCGGTGCTGCTCGAGGGGGCGCAGGGCTCCCTGCTCGATGTGGACCACGGCACGTACCCCTTCGTGACGTCGAGCAACACGACGAGCGGCGGCGCGGCGATCGGTGTCGGCATCGCCCCGCGCTCGCTCGACGCGGTGCTCGGCGTCGTGAAGGCGTACACCACGCGCGTGGGCAACGGCCCGCTCCCCACCGAGCTCGCGGAGCCGCAAGCGAGCGAGATGCGCCGCCTCGGCAACGAGTTCGGCGCGACCACCGGCCGTCCGCGCCGCTGTGGATGGTTCGACGCGGTGGTCGTGCGCTACGCCGCGCGCGTGAACGGGCTCACCGGGCTCGCCGTGACGAAGCTCGATGTGCTCGACACGCTCGACAAGGTGGCCCTGGGCACGGCGTACGAGCTCAAGGGCGAGCGCTTCGAGGAGTTTCCCGGCGACCTCGTGGCGCTCGACGGCGCCCAGCCGGTGTACGAGTGGTTCGATGGATGGAAGACGTCCACCGCGGGAGCGCGGACGATGAGCGATCTTCCCGCGGCGGCGCGCCGCTATCTGGACCGCGTGCGCGAGCTGGCGGACACGCCGATCGCCTACGTGAGCGTGGGCACGCGGCGCGATCAGATCATCGGTGGTGACTGAATGGCCGAGTCTCAGCATCCCGACGTGATGGAGAAGCTGGTGTCGCTCTGCAAGCGGCGCGGCTTCATCTTCCAGAGCTCCGAAATCTACGGCGGCACGGGATCGGTGTGGGATTACGGTCCCCTCGGCGTGGAGCTGAAGAACAACATCAAGGAACGGTGGTGGCACGCAATGGTCCGCGCGCGCGATGACATCGAGGGGCTCGATGCGGCCATCCTCATGCACCCGCGCGTCTGGGAGGCGAGCGGCCACGTGAGCGGCTTCGTGGATCCGCTGGTGGACTGCAAGAACTGCAAGAAGCGGTTCCGCGCCGACGATCCCAAGATCAAGGGGACGCCGGGGCAGCCCGACGCGCAGTGCCCCGCGTGCGGCATGAAGGGGACGCTGAGCGGCGCGCGCCAGTTCAACTTGATGTTCAAGACGTTCATGGGCCCGGTGGAGGACACCGCGGCGGTGGTCTACTTGCGCCCGGAGACCGCGCAAGGGATCTACGTGAATTTCCTGAACGTGCAGCAGGCGACGCGGCAGAAGGTGCCCTTCGGCATCGCCCAGATCGGGAAGGCCTTCCGCAACGAGATCACGCCGGGGAACTTCATCTTCCGCACGCGGGAGTTCGAGCAGATGGAGATGCAGTTCTTCGTCGAGCCGGGCACCGACGCGCAGTGGTTCGAATTCTGGAAGGCGGAGCGGATGACGTGGCATCAGGCACTCGGCCTCGCGCCCGGCCGGCTGGCCTTCCATCAACACGAGGCGCACGAGCTCGCGCACTACGCGCGCGCGGCGTTCGACGTGCAATTCGACTTCGGGGGCACGCTCGGCTTCCAGGAGATCGAAGGGATCCACAATCGGGGCGACTTCGATCTCACGCAGCATCAGCAGTTCTCGGGGAAGAAGCTCGAGTACTTCGACCAGCCGAACAATCGGCGTTTCGTGCCCTGCGTGGTCGAGACCTCGGTGGGCGCGGACCGGACGACACTTGCCGTGCTCGTGAACGCGTACCGCGAAGAGGCCGTCGCCGGCGAGGACGAAGGGCGCACCGTGCTCGGGATCCATCCGTCGCTCGCGCCGATCAAGGCGGGGGTCTTCCCGCTGGTGAAGAAGGACGGGATGCCGGAGATGGCGGAGCGCATCGCGAAGGAGCTGCGCGCGGCCTTCCCGGTGTTCTACGATGAAGCGGGGGCGATCGGACGGCGCTACCGGCGGCAGGACGAAGTGGGAACCCCGTGGTGCATCACGGTGGACGGCGAATCCACGAAGGACGGCACCGTCACCCTTCGCGACCGCGACACGCTGCTGCAGGAGCGGGTGCCGGCAGAGCGCCTTCGGGCCGTCATCCTCGAGCGCCTCACCGCGTGAAGGCGCTCACGCTGGACCGGCTCCGCCGCGAGGGGGAGGCGATGAGCGAGGCGCTGGCGCGGGAATTCCACGAGAGCGGCGCCGGGCTCAAGGCGAGCGCGGAGCTGCGGCCGATCTACGCGCGCTACCCCCATCTGCTCGGCGACGACGCGCTCGGGCTCGTGCGCGCCGAGTTCGAGAGCGCGGCGGCGGGGAGCGAAGCACGGCGCGGCGCGCGCCTCTTGCTCGACTGGCAGGTGGATGGGCTGGTGTCGCGCGAGCTCGCGGAATTGGACGAGCGCGCGATCGCGTGGGAGTCGACGGCGGTCGTCACGTTGGCCGACGGGCGCGCGATCCCCTATCAGCAAGTGTCCATCGACATCGCCAACGCCGCCGACCGCCGCGAGCGCCTCACGCTCGAGGCCGCGCGCGCCGCCGCCGTCGCGCGCGAGCTCTCGCCGATGCAGCGGGAACGGTTCCAGCGCGAGATGGAGCTGACGGCCGGGCTCGGCATCGCGCCGGGCTACGTGGACAGCTTCGTGGCGCTCTCGGGCGTGGACCTCCACGCGCTCGCGGCGCAGTGCGCGCAGTTCCTCAAGGACACGCAACCGATGTGGGATGACAGCGCGCGCGAGATCGTGCGGGGGAAGCTGGGCATCCCACTCTCCGACGCCGTGCGCGCCGACGCGCTCGCGCTGCTGCGGGCGCCGGAGTTCGACGCGCACTTCCCGGGTGCGGCGCTCGAGGCCAATGCGCGCCGGAACATGCGCGAGCTCGGCATCGATCCCGACGCCGCCGGCCGCCTGCGCTTCGACACCGGCGACCGCCCCGGGAAGCGCGCGCGCGCGTTCTGCGCGCCGGTGCGCATCCCCGAGGAGGTCCATCTCGTCATGCGTCCGCACGGCGGCCAGACGGACTACACCACCTTCATGCACGAGCTCGGCCACGCGCTGCACTTCGGCTACATGCGCGCCGATCTCCCCTTCGAGTACCGCTGGCTCGGCGACAACTCGGTGACCGAGAGCTACGCGATGCTCTTCGATCACCTGATGCAGAACGCCGGTTGGCTGCTCCGCTACACCGCGCTCACCAAGCGCGACCTCCCGGCCTTCCAGCGTGCGGCCGGCTTCGAGGAGCTGCAGTTCCTTCGCCGCTATTGCGGCAAGCTGCTCTACGAGAGGGAGCTCTACGGCGGCGCGCACGCGTGGGATGCGCTCCCCGATCTCTACGTGGAGACGCTGAGCGGCGCGACCTCATTCCGCTACGACCCGGCCGACGCGTTGGTGGATGTGGATCCGCGATTTTACGCCGCGCGCTACCTGCGCGCGTGGCAGCTGCAGGCCGTGATCGCCGAGCATCTCGTGGAGCACTTCGACGAGGACTGGTACCGCAATCCGCGCGCCGGTCCGTGGATCATCGAGCAGCTGTACGCGGAAGGGCAGCGCGAGCTCGCGCACGAGCTCGTCGAACGCGTCACGAACCGGCCGCTCACCTTCGATCCGCTCGTGCGCGCCGCCGGATCGCTGCTGGCCGCGGTATGAGCCGTGCTCGCCGAGCGCTCCCGATGGTTCTCCTTCTGCTCCCGAGACTCATGAGCGCCCAGACCCCCGACTGGCACGCCGCGCGCGACGAGACGCTTCGGCATCTCCAGCACATGATCCGACTGAACACGTCGAACCCGCCGGGGAATGAGATCGAAGTGGCGCGCTTCCTGGACAGCGTGCTCACCGCGTCGGGGATCGAGACGCATCTGTTCGAGCCGGCGCCGGGACGCGCCGCCGTCGTGGCGCGACTCAAGGGGACGGGCGCGAAGCGGCCCGTGATCCTGATGGCGCACATGGATGTGGTGGGCGTCGAGCGCACGCACTGGTCGGTGGACCCGTTCGCGGCGCTCATCCAGGACGGATATCTCTACGGCCGCGGCGCGATCGACGACAAGGGGATGCTCGCCGCGAATCTCGAGACGATGCTGCTCCTGAAGCGAAACGTGCTCGATCGCGGCGGCACGCTCTCGCGCGACGTGATCTTCGTCGCCAACTCGGACGAAGAGGCGGGCGGCGAGTGGGGGATGGGGTGGCTGATCAAGAACCATCCGGAACTGATCCAGGCGGAGTTCGCGCTCAACGAAGGGGGCCGCACACGGATCGTGGGCGGCAAGCCGCTCTACGTCGCCGTGCAGAACACGGAGAAGGTCCCCTACGGCGTGCTCGTGACGGCGCGCGGCCCCGGCGGCCACGCGGCGGTCCCGCTCCCCGGCAACGCCATCCTGCGGCTCGGCCGCGCGCTCGCGGCGATCGGCGCGCACCAGGAGCCCGTCGTGATGAAGCCGACCACGCGCGTCTTCTTCGCCGACCTCGGCGCGGTGTGGCCGGACCGGAAGGTCGGCCGCGCGATGGTCGATGTCGCGAGCGGCGACCCGGCGCGCGTCGCGGCGGGGGCGCAGCTGCTCTCGGCGATCCCGGTGTTCAATGCGGTGATCCGGAACGGGATCTCACC
>JAYUMO010000261.1:0-4918 GCA_043762555.1 Gemmatimonadaceae bacterium
GTGATCTGCGCCGCGGCCTCGGCCACGCCGCCGGCGCGGAGCCGGAGGATGTCGAGCCGCATGTTCTGCAGCTGGAGACGGCAGCTCTCGAGCTTGGCCGCCGACTCATCGCGCCGGCGCATCGACTCGGCCAGCGCGCGCCGCTGGCGCTTGAGCAACGCGAGGCGGCGCACGCGCTCCTCGCTCGCCGACACCTCCAACGGATTCGCCTCGCTCTCGAGCTTGGCGATCTGTCGTTCCAGGTCGGCGCTCGCCTCCGGTGCCACCCCGCGCTCCTGTTCCATCGACGCGAGCGCCAGCGACTGGATGCGCTTGAACAGTCCGTCGGCGGCGGGGACGACGCCGTCCACGAGATTCTGGTCGCTGCGCGGCAGGGAGAGCACCGAGCGCGTGATCTCCTCGCGATCCTGCGCCGCCTGGCGCACCACGCCGTCGAAGCGCCCGTAGGTGATCCCGGAGCCCGCGGCGGGGACGGCGCCCGGCGCGGGCGGCGCGAGCGCCCGCTGCTGCTCCGCCTGCTGGTGGCGCGCGCGCAATTGCTGGCGCTTGTTCTTGTCGAAGATCGACTGCGCTTCCTCCACGGTCTCCTGCGCCAGGTCGATCAAGCTGCGATCGCGCGTCTGGCGGAAGACGTCGCGCCAGTCGTAGCCGGCCGTCCACAGTTTGGAGTACTGCCACGCCATCCAGACGCTCCAGAAGACCAGGACGATCGCCAAGAAATCGTTGCTCGTGAAGATCGAGACGAAGAGCAGCACCGGCGCGACGAATCCGTACGGCGCGAACTTGCCGCGGAATTTCTGCACCTCGGGCGCCGACCAGCGCGCAACGTCGTCCGCCGTGGGCGTCGTGTACTGTCCGCCGCCCGGCGGGCGCGAAACGCCGTAGGCCACCGGCGTCCCGGCGCGGGAGCGGTACGAGACGGGAAGACTGCCCGGCGCGAGCTCCGGCGCCGGCGCCGGCATCACGCTCGCGTCCCCCTGCAAGGCCTGCGAGAGCGTGCTCGCCGTGGGGAAGCGATGCTCCGGTTCCTTCTCGAGGAGCGTCATCACCGCGCGCGCGAGGTCCGGCGGCGTCTCCGCGCGCAGCGCCTCCACCGGTTGCGGGCGCTCGCTGATATGCTTCATCAGCATCGACGGCGTGCTCAACGCCTGGAAGGGGAGCCGCCCCGCGAGCATCTGATAGCCGACGATGCCGAGGGCGTACAGATCACTTCGGCCGTCGATCTCGCGGTCGCCCGCCGCCTGCTCGGGGGACATGTACGCCGGCGTGCCGATCGCGACGCCGGTGGCGGTCAGTCGCGAATCGGCGCCCTCCTGGATCGCGCGCGCGATGCCGAAGTCGGTGACCATCGCCCGGCCGTCGTCCTTGTCGAGCAGGATGTTGTCGGGCTTGATGTCGCGGTGCACCACGCCGCGCGAGTGCGCGTAGGCGAGCGCGTCCGCGACCTCGGTGAGGATGCGGCGCGTGTCCGCCACCGGGATCCGCCCTTCATCGTGCAGGCGTTTCGCGAGCGTCGGCCCCTCCACGCACGCCATGACGAAGAAGACGAGCCCTTCGCGCTCGTCCACACTGTAGATCGGCACGATGTTCGGGTGCGAGAGCTGCGCCGCCGTCTCCGCTTCGCGCAGGAAGCGCTGGCGGATCTCACCGCGGAAAGCGAGCTCCGGCGGGAGCACCTTGATCGCCACCACGCGCTTGAGCCGGCGGTCCTTGGCGCGATAGACGATCCCCATCCCGCCGCGGCCGATCTCGCGATCCAGTTCGTAGTGCGCCGACAGCGCACGCTCCGCGAGCGCGCGCAATTCAGCGTCCGACGACAGGGCAATGGGATCGGGCACGGGAACGGTCCACGGGAAAAAAAGAGAATTGGGTACGGAAGATGCTTAGTGTACTACCAGCGGCCCGATCTGAAAAGATGATCCGGCCGCGACGGCAGTGGCACTACGTCAAGGCGGCGGGTGGAAGTTGCAATTCCTGCCCGCGTGGCGTAACTCAACCTGCACGGCTGGGGCGCGGAACCGCCGCTGGCGACGGGCGGTTTCAAGAGGAGGAAGGTGCGGCTCGGCCGGGCAATCCACCAGGTGTCCTCAATGGCTCAGCGACAGACGTTGCCGGTGCTCCCCCTGCGGGGCACCGTGATCTTCCCCGGGATCAGCGCGCCGATCGCGGCGGGGCGGCCGGGGACCCTTCGGGCGGTGGACGCCGCAATGAAGGGGGACCGGCTCGTGTTCGCCGTCGCGCAGCGCGACAACGCGGACGAGCCGACGCCGGAGATCCTCTACTCGATGGGCGTGATCGCGCGCATCGGGCAGGCGCAGCGCGGCTTCGGCGGCGTGCAGCTGCTGTTGCAGGGCGAGCAGCGCGCCACCGCGCTCCAGTACGTGCAGACCGACAACTATCTGAGCGCGATCGTGATGCAGGTGGACGAGATGGCGCCGCTGAACGAGCGCGACCCGGCTTTCGAGGCGCTCCACAAGGAGACGCGCGAGCGCGCCGCCGAGCTCGCGGAGAAGCGCGGGCTCACGGAAGAGGTGGTGCTGCAGGTCCTCGAATCGGTGAGCGAACCCGGCCGGTTGGCCGACCTCGTGGCCGGTCACCTCGAAGCGCCGGTGGCGGAGAAGCAGGGCCTGCTCGAGACGCTGAGCGTGGAGGAGCGCTTGCGGCGGGTGCTCGTGCACGTGCAGCGCCAGATCGGCCGGCTCGAAATGCAGGAGGAGATCAAGTCGCAGGTGCAGGAAGAGCTCGGCGAGCGCCAGCGCGAGATGTTCCTGCGCGAGCAGATGAAGGCGATCCAGAAAGAACTCGGCGACGACGACCAGACGCGCGAGATCGAGGACCTGCGTGAGAAGCTGAACAAGCTGGTGCTGCCCAAGCAGGCGCGGCAGGAAGTGGAGCGCGAGCTCGGCCGGCTGGAGCGCGCGGGGCGGGAGTCCATGGAAGCGCAGGTGATCCGCACGTACCTCGAGTGGATCGCCGAGCTGCCGTGGAACAGCCGCTCGGACGACAACCTGGACCAGAAGCACGCCGCGCAGGTGCTGGACGAGGACCACTACGGCCTGCCCGACGTGAAGGACCGGATCCTGGAGTTCCTCGCGGTGCGTCAGCTCAAAGCGCAGGAGCTCGAGGCGGAGATGACGAAGACCGGCGAGTTCCCCGCCGCGCGGCTGCGCGCGAGCAAGGAGGTCGCGACTCCGTCGCTCGCGGTGAGCGATGAGAGCGCCGACCGCCAGATCACCGACAAGCGCGAGGCGAAGGCGCGCGCGATGGCGAAGGGGCCGATCCTCCTCTTCGTGGGACCGTCGGGTGTTGGGAAGACGAGCATCGCGAAGTCGATCGCGCGGGCGCTCGGCAAGGAGTACGTGCGCGCTTCCCTGGGTGGCGCGCGCGACGAGGCGGACATCCGCGGCCACCGGCGCACCTACGTAGGCGCGATGCCCGGCCGGATCGTGCAGGGGATGAAGCAGGCGGGGACGAAGAATCCCGTCTTCCTGCTCGACGAAGTGGACAAGCTCGGCGTGAGCTTCCAGGGCGATCCGGCGAGCGCGCTGCTCGAGGTGCTCGACCCCGCGCAGAACGACACCTTCACGGACCACTACTTGAACGTCCCATTCGACCTGAGCGAGGTGCTGTTCATCGCGACGGCGAATTTCATCCAGAACATCCCCGCGCCGCTGCTCGACCGCATGGAAGTGGTGGAGTTCTCGGGCTACACGGAGCGCGAGAAGGCGGAGATCGCGAAGAAGTATCTGATCCCGCGTCAGCTGGATGAGTCGGGATTGAAGGAGAAGGGGGTCACTTTCACCGATGAGGCGGTGATGTCGCTCGTGACGCATTACACGCGCGAGAGCGGCGTGCGTCAGCTCGAGCGGCAGGTGAGCGCGGTGGCGCGGAAGGTCGCGCGCCGTCTCGCGAGCGGCGAGAAGATGGATCCGACGATCACGCCGGACGACGTCCGCGAGCTCCTCGGCCGCCCGAAGGTGCATCCGGAGCGCGCGGCCGAGGAGAACGAGGTGGGCGTCGTCACGGGGATGTACTACACGCCGGCGGGGGGCGACATCATGTTCGTCGAGGCGGCGATCCGCCGTCTCCACGGGGCCGTGCCCGCGGAGAGCGCGACGCCGGTGAGCGGCTGGGGGAATGTCTCGCTGATCCTCACCGGCCAGCTCGGCGATGTGATGAAGGAATCGGCGCGCGCGGCGCTCACGTACGCGGCCACGCACGCCGAGGATCTCGGCATCGCGGACGACAAGCTCGGCTCGGTGGAAGTGCACGTGCACGTGCCGGCGGGCGCGATCCCGAAGGATGGGCCGTCGGCGGGTGTCACGATGGCGACGGCGCTCGTGAGCGCGATGAGCGGCCGGCCGGCGCGGAAGGACGTCGCGATGACGGGGGAGATCACCCTCCGCGGGCGGGTGCTGCCGATCGGCGGGCTCAAGGAGAAGGTGCTCGGCGCGCACCGCGCCGGCATCACGACGATCGTGCTCCCGAAGGACAATGAAGCGGACCTCGAGGACATCCCCGAGGAGGTGCGGAAGGTGCTCGCCTTCCATCCGGTCGCGACGCTGGACGAGGTGCTCGCGGTGGCGCTGGTGCCGGCGGAGCCGCGGCGGCCGCGCGCGAAGCGCGGCGCGCTGGAGCCGCCGGCGGCACGCGCGGTGAGCTAAGGGGCGGCGGGGATCGTCTTGTTGGAGAAGAGCACCGCCTCTTCGGGGAGCGTGGCCGCGGTCGCGCTGATGGTGTTGAGCTCCAGCGCCGCGCCGGCGGTGAAGTAGGCGGTCGCGATACCGCGCGTGTCCGTCCGCGTGGCGGCGGGCGCGATCGTCCCGTGCCCGACGGCGATCTCGAAGGTGACGGCGACGCCGTCGATCCCGGCGCCCGTCGCGTCCACCACCTGCACGCTCAGCGAGTCGCCGTGTGC
>JAYUMO010000262.1:0-1580 GCA_043762555.1 Gemmatimonadaceae bacterium
TTCCGCGCCGGCGACACGCTGCGCGTGAACGTGCGCGTGCGGGAAGGGGACAAGGAGCGCCTGCAGGCGTTCGAAGGCGTGTGCATCGCGCGTCGGGGCGCGGGGGTGAGCGAGACCTTCACCGTTCGGAAGGTGTCGAACGGCGTCGGCGTGGAGCGCATCTTCCCGGTGCACAGCCCGATGATCGGCGACATCACGGTGGTGCGCCGCGGTCGCGTGCGGCGCGCGAAGCTCTTCTTCCTGCGTGAGGCGACCGGAAAGGGTGGCCGCATCCGCGAAAAGAAGGCGCGCCTGATCGCCGAGGTCGGCACGCCGGATCCCGCGGAGTAGCGCTCATTCGCTGGTCGGCGATCGAACGGCGGCTCCGCGAAGCGGGCGGACCGTTGATCGCCGGAATCGATGAGGTCGGACGGGGCTCCCTGGTGGGCCCCGTCGTCGCATGCGCGATCATCATGCCGCCGAATGCGCGCGCCATTAGCGGGGTGGACGACTCCAAAGTATTATCGCCCGCCGAGCGGCGCCGGCTCGCCGCGCTCATTCGCGCCCGCGCGCTCTGCGTGAGCCTCGGCGCCGCGTCGGCGCGCGAGATCGACCGCGTCAACATCTATCAGGCCACCGCACTCGCGATGCGGCGTGCCGTCGCGCGGCTCGCGATCCTGCCCGACCACCTGCTCGTGGACGGGAGACCGATGCGCGCGCTGCGCCTCCCGCACACCGCGGTGGTGGATGGCGACGCGCGCTGCTACGGTATCGCTTGCGCGTCGATCATCGCCAAGGTGACGCGCGACCGCCTGCTCGCGGCGCTCGCGCGGCGGCATCCCGCGTACGCCTGGGAGCGGAACGCCGGCTACGGCACGCCGCAACACTTGAGCGCGCTGCGAGAAGCAGGACCGTCGCCGCACCACCGGCGGAGCTTCGTGGTGCAGGCGCTGGGGCCGTGGCGCACCGATCTCGAATGCGGCGAGCGGGCGGTCCGAGCGAAGCGATCGGTTCGGGATCGCTCCCCTCGGGACAATTCAGCGCTCCGCGCGCGGTCGCTCTAGAGGGGCGCGCGGGTCGGCGCTAGATTGCGTCCGGCATCACGGACCCGTTGGCTCGGTGAGCACAACAGGGGATCCTTGATGCGATGCGGAACGAGAATCGCTCGCCGTTTCGTGACCACCGGCCCGACCCTCTCGCCAGTACTCCCGATGCGCATCCTCCGAATCGCTCTCCTGCTCGGCGCCCTCCCCCTCCTCGCTCGCGCGCAGGGGCCGCAGATCGGGATCCAGGTGGCGGACCTGGACACCAAGGTCAACGCCTGCACCGACTTCTTCGAATTCGCCAACGGCGGGTGGCGGGCGGCGAATCCGATCCCGCCCTCGATGTCGCGCTGGAGCCGACGCTGGCAGGCGGGAGAGCAGACGAAGGACCTGCTGAGCCTCATTCTGCAGGAGACGGCCGCCGCGCCGGCCGCACCCAAGGGGAGCACCGAGCAGCTCATCGGCGATTTCTACGGTGCGTGCATGGACAGTGCCGCGCGCAACGCGGCCGGCGCGAAGCCGGTGCAGCCGATGCTCGCGAAGGTGTCCGCGATCAAG
>JAYUMO010000263.1:0-12761 GCA_043762555.1 Gemmatimonadaceae bacterium
ACATCGTCGCGATTCTCCTCGATCGCCTGGCGGCCGATCTCGGGGCGCGCGCCCGCGCCGAGTCCCCGTGTCAGCTTCTTGCCGATCTGCAGCTTCACGTCCGACTTCGACGCGAGCAGCTGCTGCGAGTCCGTATTGACGGAGATGAATTCGACGCCGGTGAGCTGCTCGTCGATCATCCGGTTCACCGCATTGCCGCCGCCACCACCCACGCCCACCACCTTCATGCGGGCGCTCTGCGAGCTGTTCTCTTCGAACTCGAAGACCATGGCGAGGAGAGCTCCGGAAGTGGAAAACCTCAGCGACTGATCTTGAAAGGCCGCCCGCGGCACGGGAGCGCTTGGCCCTGAAACTGCGCCAATATAACGCTTTCCGCGCCGCAAGACACTGTCCGTGGAGAAATTCCTCGAATGTGGATAACTTTGGGTGGATACCCGTGGATACCCGTGGATACGTGTCGTATCCAGGATCAGAAGAAATCCTGGAGCCAGCTCTTGGCGCGGTCTACCAGCCCCTGCAGCCCGGTTCCGCGGCGCCCGCGGCGGCTCCCCCCAGCGCTCCCCGCGATCCCCATGGCCAGCCGCTGGGCGGCGTAGATCGCCAGTCCGACGACGGTAGCGTAGCGGGGCGCCTCCACCGAGTCGCTGAGCCCGCCCACATGCGCCGCCGGTGAGCCGACCCGGGCGCCCGCGCCGAAGACATCGCTGGCAAGTTCTGTGACGCCGGGGATCGTCGCGGCGCCGCCCGTCAACACGGTGCCCGCGCTCAACCGTCCCGGGTAGCCCGCCTGCGTGATCTTGGCGTTCACGAGCTCGAAGATCTCATCCATCCGCTGGTGGATGATGTGCGCGAGCAGCTCGCGCTTGATCTGCCGCTCCCCCTGCGCGCCGGTACTCGGCAGCTGGATGATCTCGTCCGAGTGCGCGTACATCGGCTCGTACGCGCAGCCGAAGCGCTCCTTCAACCGCTCGGCGTCGGCCTGCGTGACGCCGAGCCCCTGCACGATGTCGCTCGTCACGATGTTCCCGCCGAAGCCCACCGTGCCGAGGTAGCGGATCTTCCCCTCCTGGAAGATCGCGAGGTCGGTGGTGCCGGCGCCCATCTCCACGAGCGCGACGCCGAGCTCCCGTTCGTCCTCGGTGAGCACCGCGAAGGAGCTCGCGAGCGGCTCGAGCACGAGCTCCCGCACGCGGTAGCCGGCGCGCTCCACCGCCTTGCGCAGGTTCATCGCGGGGGAGGAGCCGATGGTGACGAGATACATCTCGGTTTCCAAGCGCATCCCGATCATCCCGACCGGATCGCGGATCCCCTGCTCCTTGTCCACCTGATATTCCTGCGGCATGGCGTGGAGCAATTCGCGATCGGTGGGGATCGGCTGCGCGCGCGCCACCTCATGCGCGCGCTCGACATCGGCGCGCGTCACCTCCTCGCCGTTCACCGCCACCACGCCCTTGCTCGTCATCGCCTGCACGTGCTCGCCGGCGATCCCGGCGTACACGTACTCCACCTGGACGCCGGCCATCCGCTCGGCGTCCTCCATCGCCTGCTGGATGGAGCGTGTGGTCTCCTCGATGTCCGAGACGACGCCCTTGCGCAGCCCGGCGGTGCGCGCCGAGCCGACGCCGAGCACCTTGATCGACGGATGCTTGGGGAACTCGCCCCCGACTTCGGCGATGATCGCGGTGGTCTTCGCGGAGCCGATGTCGAGCCCGGCGATCACTTGGTCGGGATTCATTGCCGTCGCACGATGACCTGGTCGCGGTACCGGAGATCGAGCTCGGCCGCCCGCGCATGGCGACGCGCGAGATCCTGCTCGACGGGAAGGAGGTCGGCCAAGCGGCCGGCGGAGACATCCCCGTTCGCGCGCACGAGCACGCCCGGGAGGGCGAAGGTGATCTCGTCCGGCCCGGCGCGACGCGCGCCGCTGATCCGCTGGAAGAGCGCCGGACTCGCGCCGCGCACGTCGGCCAAGAGCCGCACGAGCGCGGTGTCGAGCCGCTCGAGCACCGGGAGGTCCACGCTCACGCGACTCGGATCGAGCGGGAGCAGCCGGCCCTCGGCGTCGGTGGCGCGCAGCCCGCCGCCGGCCGGCACGAACGCCACCGGAAGATCCTCGGCGACCCGCACGATGAGCGTGCCCGGGAGCTCGCGGGTGATCGTCACCGTGCGCACCTGCGGATGCTCGGCCACGCGCCGCTCGAGGGCCCCGGGGTCATCCCAGACGCTCGCGGCGGAGTCGAGACGGAGACGGGTGAGGATCTCATCGGGTTGAATGTAATGCGTGCCGAACACTTCCACCCGTCGCACGCGGAAGTACGCGAGGCGTGCGAGGAGGGGCGGCGACCACCAGGGGGCGACGGCGAGCACCGCGGTGGCGGCGACAGCGGCGGCCGCGCGCCAGCGCGCGAACGTCCGGCGCTCCGGTGGGCGCGCCGTCATCGGTCCGCGGCGAGGTGCGCCAACAGCTCCGGTCCCGTGCGCGTGATGTCGCCCGCGCCGAGCGTGAGCACCACGTCGCCCTCGCGCACCGCGGCGGCGAGCGCGGCGGCGAGCTGACCGCGGCCACCGCGCCAGGCGAGCGGCGCGCTCGCGTTCCGCATCGCGCGCACGATGAGCTCGGAGGTCACTCCCGGTAGCGGCTGCTCGCGCGCCGGATAGATCTCGGTGAGGAAGACGAGGTCGGCGCCGGCGAGCGCGCCGCCGAAGGCGACGGCGAGATCGCGCGTGCGCGTGTAGAGATGCGGCTGGAAGGCGGCGACGAGGCGCCGGCCGGGAAAGGCGGCGCGCGCGGCGGCGAGCGTCGCGCGGATCTCGGTCGGGTGATGCGCGTAGTCATCCACGACGGTCACCCCCCGCGCCTCGCCCACGCGCTGGAAGCGGCGCTCGACGCCTTCGAAACGCGCCAATCCCGCGGCCAGCCGCGCCGACTCGGCGCCGAGCGCGAGCCCCGCGCCGAGCGCGGCGAGCGCGTTCAGCACGTTGTGCCGCCCCGGCACGCGCAGCGTCACCGGCGACAACGCCTCGCCGTCGAAGACCGGCGTGAACGTGCTGCCGCCGTCCACGAGGCGCACGTCGCGCGCGGTGAGCCGGGCGTGCGCGCTCTCGAGCCCGTAGCGGATCACCTGCGCCCCCGTCGCGGCCCGCAGCACCGCGGCGTTCGGATCGTCGGCGCAGGGGACGAGCGCCCGTGCGCGGCGCACGAAGTCGCCGAAGGCGGCGCGGATGTCGTCGAGATCGCGATAGGTATCGAGGTGGTCGGCCTCGATGTTCGTCACGATCGCGATGTCGGGAGTGAGGGCGAGGAAGGAGCGGTCGTACTCGTCCGCCTCGACGACGAAGAGCGCGTCGCCGCCCGCGCTCAGATTACCGCGCCACGCGGCCACCCGAGCGCCCACGATCCCCGTCGGCGCGAGCCCCGCCGCCGCGAGCGCTTCGGTGGTCATCACCGTGGTGGTCGTCTTCCCGTGCGTCCCGGCGACGCCGATCACCCGTCCACCCGACACCGCCTCGGCGAGCGCCTCCGCGCGGCGGATGACCGGAAGGCCGAGCGCGCGCGCGCGCGCCACCTCGGGATGATCCGGCGGCATGGCCGACGTGACCACCAGCGCCCGCGCCTGCTCGGCGTGCGCGGCGTCGTGGCCGGTGTGCACCGGCATGCCGAGCCGCTCGAGATCGGCGTTGCCGCCGACGGCATCGCACCCGGTGACGCGCGCCCCGCGCCGGACGAAGAGCTCGGCCAGCGCGCTCATGCCCGCGCCGCCCGCACCCACGAAGTGGATCGGACGCGGATCGGAGGAATCGAGGAGAGACATTCGGCGCGGCCAATATACGGCGCGCGCGCCGCATCCCTCAAGTGTCAACGTGGTTGAGATCCACGAGCGTAAGTATGCGCCGCGCAATATCCTCGGCGGCGCGTGGGCGTCCCCGTCGGCGCGCCGCGGCGGCGAGTCCGGTGAGCCGCGTGGCGTTGCCCACGAGCGCGGTGACGGCGTCGGCGAGGCGATCGGCCGTCAGCTCCACCTGCGGGAGCACGACGCCCGCGCCGCACGCTTCGAGCGCGCGCGCGTTCGCGGCCTGGTGATCGGCCGCCGCCGTCGGGAGCGGGACGAGCACCGAGGGGAGTCCCCACGCGCAGAGCTCGGCGAGCGTGAGCGCACCGGCGCGCGTCACCGCGAGGTCGCTCGCGGCGTACGCGTCCGCGATCGGCGCGAGATACGGTCGCACCGCGACCTGCGCGGAGGCGCGCGAGGCGTAGCGATCGTACGCGTCGCGCCCGGTGCCCCAGATCACCTGCAGCCCCGGCGGCAAGCCGCGGGCGATCCACGCGTCCAGCGCGTCGTTGAGCGCGCGAGCGCCCTGGCTGCCGCCGAAGACGAGCAGCACGGCGCCGCCGCGCTCGGGGAATCCCCACGCGCGACGCGCGGCGCCTTTGTCGGGGCGCGGACTCGGCGGCGGCTCGATCGGATTGCCGCTGTGGACGATCACGGCCTCGTCGCGCACGTCGAGCCTGACGACCGCTTCCGGTGAGCCGACGAAGACGGCGCGCGCGAAGCGCGCGAAGAGGCGCGTCGTCATCCCCGGCGCGCTGTTCTGCTCCTGCAGCGCAATCGGGATCCCCTTCGTGACGGCGTACGCGAGCGGCGCGAGCGACGCGTATCCGCCGGTGCCGACCACGAGCGCGGGCCGCTCGCTGCCCCACGCGCGGCCGATCGCCCCCCACGAGCGCGCGAGGCCGGCGGCGGTGCGCCAATTCTCCCACGGACGCGCACGGTAGAGCGGATGCACGGGGAGCAGGAGATGCTCGAACGCCGTGCCCGGCAGCACGTCGCGCTCGATGCCGCGCTCGGCGCCGATGAACTGCGGCCGAACGCGCGGATCGAGCCGCACGAGCGCGCGCGCGATCGCGAGCCCGGGATAGAGATGGCCGCCCGTGCCGCCGCCGGCGAAGACGATCCTCATCCGCGCACCCCGGCGAGCGGATCGGTGGGCGGCCGTAGTGCCACGCGCTCGCGTGTGCTGCCGATGTTCACGAGGATCCCCGTCATCACGAGCGTGAGCACGAGATTCGTGCGCCCGTAGCTGACGAAGGGCAAGGTGAGCCCGGTGGTCGGCAGCAGTCCGATCACCACGCCGAGGTGCAGGAACGCCGTGCTCACCGTGCAGAAGGCGAGACCGGCGGCGAAGATCTGCTGGAAGGGCGTGCGCGCCTGCTTCGCGATGCGAAAACCCAGCCAGCCGTAGAGGGCGAAGAGCAGCGTGACGCCCGAGAGCCCCACGAATCCCCATTCTTCGCCGATGTTGCTCCCGATGAAATCGTTGAACGGGAACGGCAGGAAACCGTTCTGCTGCTTCCCATTCCCGAAGCCGACGCCGAGCAGGCCGCCGGAGCCGACGGCGATGAGCGACTGCTTCAGCTGGTAGCTCGCCTCCGCCGGCGCCTTCCCCGGATCGAGGAAGGCCGTCATGCGGAGCAGCGCGTACTGCGCCCCCTCCACCACCTTCCAGAGCAGCGGCAGCGCGAGGCCGATCAGCACGAGCACGTGGCCCATGCGCACGCCGCCGGTGAAGAGCACGACGCCCATGAGCAGCGTGAAGGTCAGCACCATGGAGAGATCGGGCTCGAGCACCACGAGCACGCTGAGCACGGCGAGCACGACCACGAACGGAAGGAGTCCCGTGGTGAGACGGCGCAGGGCATCGCCCTTCTTCACGATCAGCATCGCGGTCCACGCGATCACGGCCAGCTTGGCGAGCTCCGACGGCTGGAAGGTGATCCCGAGGTTGATCCAGCGGCGCGATCCGTTGAGCCGCGGCGCGAGCGCGCCCATGAACGGCAGCACGGGGACGATGAGCAACACGATGCTCGCGCCCAGCAGCGGCCACGCCCACGCGCGCCACCGCTCGGCGTCGGTCTTCGCGGCGAGCGCGAAGCCGACGGCGCCGAGGGCCGCGCCGCCGAGCTGCCGCACCAGATAATAGGAGCTTGGCCGCCCCTCGCGCACCGCGAGCAGCGCGCTCGCGCTGTAGAGCACGGCGAGGCCGAACGCGAGCAGCACCGCGCTGACGATGACGAGCGCGCGCGCCTCGACGCCGGTGCGCCAGCGCTCGCGCACGCCGCTCGCGGGGAGACGGCTCACCCTCGTGCGGCCGCGAGACGGCGGAACGCCGCGCCGCGTTCCTCGTAGTTCGCGAACATGTCGTAGCTGGAGCACGCCGGGCTCAGCAGCACCACGTCGCCCGGTGTGGCGATCGCGCGCGCGCGCGACACGACCGCTTCGATATCCGAACCCATGCGCTCGAGCGGCACCGCCGCGTCGGCGAGATCCTTCGCAATGAGCGGCGCCGCTTCCCCGTACGCCAGCACCGTCTTCGCGTGACGGCGCAGCGGCTCCACGAGCGCGGAGTACGGTTCGCCCTTGTGTCGTCCGCCGAGGAGCACGACCGTGGGGCGCGTCATCCCTTCCACCGCGACGCGCGTCGAGCTCACGTTGGTGGCCTTCGAATCGTTGATCCAGAGCACGCCGCCGTATTCGCCGACGATCTCGAGGCGGTGGGGGAGCGCGCGGAAGGAGCGCAGGCCATCGGCGAGACGGCCGCGCGCATCGGGGGTCTGGTGCGACTCGTCAGCCACGAGCACGGCGAGCGCGGCGGCCATCGCGTTCGCCACGTTGTGGTCGCCGAGCAAGCGCAGATCGTCGCGGGAGATCAAGCGCTGGCCGTTCCAGAAGATCGCGGACCCCGCCTCCGACTGTCCCGGACGGTCCTGGGACGCCCAGCAATGCATGTCCGCCGGCGGCGATGCCATGACGTTCCCGCTGAAGTAGTAGTGCTCGCCCGGCACCCGCGCGATCCGGCCCATCACCGCGAGATCATCGTAATTCACCACCCACTTCGACCCCGCGTCGGCATTGCGGAAGAGGAGCGCCTTGTCCGCGTAATACTCGTCCACGCCCGGGTAGCGATCGAGGTGATCGGGGCTGAGATTCAGCAACAGCCCCACCTCGGGCTTGATCCCCGGCGTGTCGTGCAGCTGGAAGGAGCTCATCTCCAGCGCCAGCCAGGGCGGCGGCGTGTCGCGCAACCCGATCTCGGTGATCGGCGTGCCGATGTTCCCCGCGTCCACCGCGTCGTGGCCGAGGGCGCGCAGGAGATGGCTGATCATCGCGGTAGTGGTCGTCTTCCCATTCGTGCCGGTGACCGCGATGATCCGCGTGCGCTCCAGCGCGCGCAGTCCCACTTCGATCTCGCTCACGATCGGTGCGCCGGCGGCGCGCGCGCGGGCCAGCGGCGGCGCGTCGGGGGGGACGCCCGGACTCGCGACCACGAGTGACGCGCGCGCGATGCGGTCGAGGTCGTGCCGCCCCGCCTCGGCGGCCACGCCGTGGGCCGTCAGCGCCGCCGCGGCCTGCGTGGTGCGCTCGTCGGCCGCCGCGTCGGAGGCATACACGCGAACCCCCTCCCGCCGGAGGAGCAGGGCGGCCGCGACACCGCTCTTCCCGAGCCCGATCACCGCCACCTCCCCCGCGCGCCACGCGGCGGGGATCATCGCAGTTTGAGCGTGCTCAGCGCGATCAGCGCGCAGAGGATGCCGAGGATCCAGAAGCGGACCACCACCTGCGATTCGCTCCACCCCTTCATCTCGAAGTGATGGTGCACCGGCGCGCGCAAGAACATGCGGTGCGCCCGCGCGTACTCCACGCCGCCCCAACTCTTGCGCGCTTTGAACACCGTACGCTGGAGGATCACCGAAGCGGTCTCCACGACGAACACCCCGCCGACCAGGACGAGCAGGAACTCCGACTTGAGCAGGATCGCGACCGCCCCGAGCGCGCCGCCGAGCGCGAGCGCCCCGGTGTCGCCCATGAAGACCTGTGCCGGAAAGGTGTTGTACCAGAGGAATCCGATGAGCGCGCCGATGATCGCCGCCGTGAACACCGCCAGCTCGCCGGCCCCGGGCAAATAGTAGATCTGCAGGTAGTGGCTCGTGTCGGAGCGCCCGATCACGTAGGCGAAGAGGCCGAAGGTCGCGAAGGCGATCGCCGAGAGCCCGCTCGCCAGCCCGTCGAGTCCGTCGGTGAGGTTCACGGCGTTGCTCACGCCGGTGAGCACGAAGGCCACCCACGGCACGTACAGCCACGCCCAGATCGGCACCACGAGCACGTACTTGTAGAAGGGGATCGTGGTGGACGCGCCCGGCAGCGACGAGAGCGGATCGAGCCAGAGCCACGCGCCGAGCACGATGCCGATCGCCACCTGCCCCGCCAGCTTGTAGCGCTCGATGAGCCCGCGGTTCTTCTCGCCGGCGCGCTGCTGCCTCAACTTCAGATAATCGTCGAGGAACCCGATCGCGCCCATCCACGCGGTGACGAGGATCGCCGTCCAGATATAGCGGTTGGTGAGCCGCGCCCAGAGGAGCGTGGGCACCAGACCGGCGATGAGGATGATCAGGCCGCCCATCGTGGGCGTGTTCCCCTTCGTCTGGTGCGAATCCGGCGTCCCCTCGCGCACCCCCTGGCGCACCTTCATCGCGCGCAGTCGGGCGATCACCGCCGGCCCGATCAGGAAGGCGATCCCCATCGCGGTCACGGCCGCCCCTGCCGAGCGGAACGTGATGTAATTGAAAACGTTGAACACCCCGCAATACTTGCAGGCACCGGTGAGCCGGGTGAGCAGATGGTAGAGCACTAGCGGTTGGACCAGGCGGTCAGGTGCGGGAGGAGGCGCTCGATCTCGACGCCGCGGGAGGCCTTGAGAAGGATAACCGCGTCCGGCGACAGTCGCGGCGCGAGCGCCGGCCAGAGATCGTCCACGTCCCGCGCGGTGACGATGCGGAGGTCCGCCCGCCCGGCTTCCCGCAGCGCCTCGCCGAGCTCGCCGATGCCGGCGATGATCTCCACCGGCGTCGCCAGCGCATAGCGCGCCGCTTCCTCGTGCAGCCGCGCCGCGTGCACGCCGAGCTCGCGCATCGGACCCAGCACGGCCACCCGCTGGCGGCCGGTCTTCACCCCGGCGAGCAGATCGAGGGCGGCCCGCATGGAGGCGGGGCTCGCGTTGTACGCGTCGTTAATCAGCGTCGCGGCGCCGAGCGTCTCCCACGTCACGCGCATGCGCGGCGACTCGGCGCGGGCGATCCCGCGCGCCGCGTCCGCCATCGACACGCCGCATTCGCGGGCCGCCGCGAGCGCGAGCATCGCGTTGCGCAGATTGTGGGCGCCGCGCGCGGGGGGCCGCACGGTGACCCCGCCGATCTCGATCGTCCCGAGCCCCTCGTCGTCGAGCGTCCAGCGCGAGGCGCGCACGTCGCCGGCGTCGAGCCCCGCCTGCACCACACGCCGTGCCCGCCCCTCCGCCGCGGCGGCGATCTCGGGCTGCGACGCCGGCGTGATCGCGATCGCCGCGCCCTCGAAGATCGCGCTCTCCTCGCGCATCACGCCGTCCAGATTGCCGAGCCCCTCGAGATGCTCCTCGGTGACCCCCGTGACGACCGCGACATCCGGCGCCGCGATCGCGCGCAGCCGCTCCATCTCCCCGGGCACGTTCATCCCCATCTCCACCACCGCGATGTCCGAATGATCGGGGAGCGCCAGGAGCGTGAGCGGCACGCCCACCAGATTGTTGAGATTTCCGCGCGTCGCGTGCACTTCGAGCACCGCGCCGAGCGCCGCCGCGAGCATCTCCTTGGTGGTCGTCTTCCCGTTGGAGCCGCCGATGCCGATCACCGGGCCGCCCCAGGCGCGGCGGCGGAAATGCGCCAGCGCGCCGAGCGCGCGCAGCGTGTCGGGCACGGTGTACACCGGGAGCCCACGCCCCGAGGCACGCTGCGGATGCGAGACGACGAGCGCCGCCGCGCCGGCTGCGACCGCGTGATCCAGGAAGTCGTGCGCGTCGAAGCGCTCGCCCTTCAGCGCGACGAAGCAGTCCCCGGCGGTGAGCGTGCGGGTGTCGGTCGCGATGCCGTGCAGCGGCGCGCCGCCCGCGGGTCGGGCCCCGATCATCTCGCGAGCGAGCGCCGCGCCCACGCGGTCGAGCGTCCAGAATCCGCCCGGGGCGGTCACGCCACCCCCGCCGTCAGCTCCGCGACGATCGATCTCTCGTCGAAGGGAAGTCGCGTCGCGCCGCGGACCTGGTAGGTCTCATGCCCCTTCCCCGCGAGGAGGATGACGTCGTCGCTGGGGCGCGCCAGCTCAAGCGCCCGCGCGATCGCGAGGCGGCGGTCCTCGAGCCGTTCGTGCGTGTCGCGCCGCATTCCGCGCTCGATGTCATCCAGGATCTCGTCGGGATCCTCGGTGCGCGGGTTGTCGCTCGTGAGGATCGCGTAGTCGGCGCACCGCTCGGCGATCGCGCCCATCAGCGGGCGCTTTCCCCGGTCGCGGTCGCCGCCGCAGCCGAACACGACGATGAGCTTGCGCCGCGTGAAGGGGCGCACCGCCGCGAGCGCGCGCTCGAGCGCGTCGGGCGTGTGCGCGTAATCGCGGAGCACGGACGGGCACTCGTGGATCACCTCGAGCCGCCCCGGCACCTGCGGCACCGTGCGCAGCCGCGCCGCGATCGTGCTGAAGGTCATGCCGAGATGCCACGCCGCGCCGGCCGCCGCGAGCGCGTTGCGCACGTTGAAGTCGCCGATGAGCGGCAGGTGCAGCGCGTGCCGCTGCGTCCCCGCGCAGAGCCGCCATTCGCTCCCGCGCGGTTGGAAGTGGAGCGCCTCCGCGCGCACCGTCGCCTCGGCATGGAGACCGAACGTGATGAGGCACGGCGCGGGGGGCAAGTGCTCCCAGGCCGGGTCGTCGCGATTGATCACCGCCGCACCGCGCGCCGAGAGGTACGCGATGAGCCGCGCCTTCGCCTCGAAGTACGCCTCCATCGTGGCGTGATAGTCGAGATGGTCGCGCGTGAGGTTCGTGAAGACCGCCGCCTCGAAGGTGAGGCCGTCGATGCGCCGCTGATCGAGCGAGTGCGACGACACCTCCATCGCGACCGACCGCACCCCCTGGTCCACGAGCGTGCGCAGTACGCGCTGCAGCTCCACCGGCCCCGGCGTCGTGAGTCCGGCACCGCCGTCGACCGGCGCGCCGGCGCTGCCGAGGAGCACGCCGAGCGTGCCGATCGACGCCGAGCGCGCGGCGGGCGCGTCGAGCAGGTGCCGCAGGATGCCGACCGTCGTCGTCTTGCCGTTGGTGCCGGTGACGCCCGCGAGACGGAGCGCACGCGCCGGCTCGCCGAACGCGGCGGCCGCCGCGACCGCGGCCGCGCGGCGCCCCTCACGCACCACCAGCGTCGGGAGCGCGGTGCGCCCCGCCAGCTCCACGATCGCGGCCGTCGCGCCGCGGGCGGCGGCGTCGGGGAGATATTCGTGGCCGTCCTGCATCGAGCCGCGCACCGCGATGAACAGCGCGCCCGGCGCGACGGCGCGGCTGTCATCGGTGATGTCGACGGCTTGCTCCGGAAGGTCGCCCGTGGTCTCCACCCAGAGCCCGGCGCGGCGCAGCGCGTCGGCGACCCGGGCGATCGGGAACGCCGTCACGGGGCGCTCTCCAATCGGACCACCGCGCCGGCGCGCGTCACACTCCCCGCGGCGGGCACGGTGCCCGCGGCCTGGACGCCGACGCTGCGCACCGCCACGCGGAAGCCGGCGCGGTGGAGCGCGAGCACCGCGGCGCGCATGGAGAGCCCACGCACCGCCGGCACGGCGCGGGCGACCGGCGCCGAGGCGCGCCGGGCGGCGTGGCCGCTCGCGCGCGGCAGCAGGAAGACCGCGGGCACCGAGTCCACCGGTTCCTCCGCGGGCGGCGCGTCGGCGAAGAGGGCCGCCTCGGCGACCGGCACCGGCGCCACCGGCGGGGTGACGGGCGCGAGCGACTCCGGCCGGCCGAGCCCGGCGCGGTCGAGCGACGCATCACGCGCCGCGAGCGCCGCTTCGAACACGATCTTCGACACGGGGGCCGCCGCCTTGCCGCCCACGTACTGCCCCTTCGGATCGTCGAGCTTCACCAGCAACACGTACTGGGGCCGCTCCGCCGGAAAGAGCCCGACGAAGGACGCCGTGTAGCGGCCCGGCACGTAGCCGCCGGGCTGCCCCACCGCGACGCGCCGCGAGGTGCCGCTCTTGCCGGCGAGCGCGAATCCGCGCATCCCCGCGCTCGTCGACGTCCCTTCCACGACGACGTCCACCATCATCGCACGCACCGCCGCCGCGGCGGCCGGATCCACCACGCGGCGCACCACGCGCCGCGCGTGCCGGTAGCGCAGCGTGCCGTCGCTCGAGCGGATCTCCTTCACCAGCGCCGGCTCCAGCAGCTCGCCCCCGTTCGCGAGCGGCACGTACGCGGCCGCCAGCTGCAGCGGCGTGACCGCGATCTCGTACCCCATCGCGAGCGACGCCGGCGACTGCCGCGACCACGCGGAAGGCGCGCGCAACGTGCCGCCGGCCTCCGACGGGAAGGGCACGCCGGTGGGCGTGCCGAAACCGAAGTCGCGCAGCGCGCCGAACTCCTCGCGTGGCGCCAGACGCGCGGCGAACTTCACGATGCCGATGTTGCTCGACCAGCGGATCACTTCGTGCAGCGTGAGCGATGGCGCGGGGTGCTCGTCGGTGATGGTGCGGCCGGCCACGGTCCAGCGGCCGCGCTCGGTGTTCACCCGGTCGTCGGGCGTCGCGCGGCCCGCGCTGAGCAGCGCGGCCGCGAGGAGCGGCTTGAGCGTCGAGCCGGGCTCGAAGGGCTCGCTCAGGACCGGACTGCCGGCGGAGCGCGGATCGCGGCGGC
>JAYUMO010000264.1:0-2465 GCA_043762555.1 Gemmatimonadaceae bacterium
TTTTCGCACCGAGTCATCCAGTCGGGAAACGCCTGACGTTTGGCCGCTGTTGCCTGACGTCGGCGCGCCCTGCGCCCGTACAGGCTGCGTCGCGAGCACAAGCGCGAATGCCAGCGACAGGACGGCCAGCCCGAACGCGCGCGACATCACTTGACCTTGTCCGCGAGGAGGGCGCGCACCGTGTCCATCACCACCTGGGTGGTCACCGCGCCAACGTGCTTGTAGCGCACCCGGCCATCGCGCCCGATGAAGAAGGTCTCCGGCACGCCGTAGAGGCCGTAGTCGATGGCGGTGCGGGTCTTGGGGTCGTACAGCCCTTCGTACGTCTGCCCGCCCATGCGCGCGATCCATTCGCGCCCATTCTCCGGCACGTCCTGGTAGAGCACGCCGTAGAAACGCACGTCATCGCCGCGGAGCGCCGTCGCCGCGGCCGAGAGTGCGGCGTGCTCGTCGCGGCAGGCGAGGCACCAGCTCGCCCAGAAATTCAGCACCACGACTTTGCCCTTGAGCGAATCGAGACGCACGGTGTCGCGCATCGCCTGGGCGGCCTGCGGCGAGGGTGCGTCGGTGGGGTAGGAGAAAACGGCGAGCGCGAAGGCCGGCGCCGCATGGCCGGGGAGCGGGCTTGTGATGATGCGCGGATCGCGCGTCGTCCCGAACGCGAGGAGGGCGAGGATCGGCAGCGCGAACAGCGACGCGATGAGCGAGCGCTTCCAGCTCACGCGGTACCTCCGGCGGCGGCGCCCACCAACTGCCCTGGCTCCTCGGCGGTGTCGATCTGCTCATCGCGCACCACCGCCCGGTCCTTCGACCGTCCACCGGGCCAGAGACTCACGAGCGCGCCCATCGCGACGATCATGCCGCCCACCCAGATCCACATCACGAATGGTTCCACGAGCACGCGCAGCGTGGCCGACGAGCCGTCCTGCTCGAACGCCATCAGATTCACGTAGAGGTCGGCGTCGGCGCGGCTGCGGACGGCCGGCGTCGCCACCGGCTGGTCGCTCACCTTATAGTAGTTGAGCCGCGGGTCGAGCGTCCCGATCCGCTTCCCGCCGCGCTCCACCCACAGGTCGGCGCCCACGACGGTGCGCTGCGGCTCGTCGCGCCCCCACATCTCCTTGAGGCGTACCGTATAGCCGGCGAGAGAGATCGTCCCCCCCTGCTTGATCGTCGCTTCGCGCTCCATGCGGAAGGCGCTGCTGGCTGTGATCCCCACCGCCACCACGAGCACGCCGAGGTGCGCGAGATAGCCGCCGTAGCGCCGGTGATTGCCCTGCACCAGCCGGAAGAGCGCGACCGGCGCGTTCTCCCCCTGCGCGATCATCCGCGAGCGGACGCCGCGCCAGTACTCCCGTAGATTGGCGGTGATCGCGAAGGCGGCGAAGCCGAAGGCCAGCACGGCGTATACCGATCGCACTCCGGCCACCACACACCCCACCATGATCACGACCATCATCACCGTGGGCGGCGTGAGCTGGCGCTGCAGCTGCTCGCGCGTCGCGCTGCGCCAGGGGAGCGCGGGTCCGACGCCCATCAGCAACAGGAGCGACGCGCAGATCGGGATCGTCATCGAATTGAAGAACGGCGCGCCGACGCTCACCTTCACGCCGCGGATCGCCTCCGCGATGAGCGGAAAGAGGGTGCCGAGCAGCACCGTGAACATGAAGCCGCACAGCAACAGATTATTGAACAGGAAGACGGTCTCCCGGCTCGCGACCGCGTCGAACTGTCCGGTGCTCTTGAGCGACGGGCTCCGCCCGGCGAGCAACCCCATCGACACCAGCAGCACGATCGCGATGAAGCCCAGGAAGAAGTAGCCCACGGTGCCGCCGGCGAAGGCGTGCACCGAGCTCAGGATGCCGCTGCGCGTGAGGAAGGTGCCGAGGATCGTGAGCACGAACGTCGCGACGATGAGCGTCATGTTCCACACCCGGAGCATCCCGCGCCGCTCCTCCACGATCTCCGAGTGGATGAAGGCGGTGGCCGTCAGCCACGGCATGAAGGACGCGTTCTCCACCGGGTCCCAGGCCCAGTAGCCGCCCCAGCCGAGCACTTCGTAGCTCCACCACATCCCGGCGATGATCGCGAAGCCGAGGAATCCCCACGCCACCATCGTCCAGCGGCGCGTGGTGCGCACCCACTCGCCCCCCGCCTCGCCCGAGAGGAGCGCGCCGATCGCGAAGGCGAAGGGCACCGACATCCCCACGTAGCCCAGGTAGAGGAAGGGCGGGTGCACCGCCATGAGCGGGTGGTTCTGCAGCAACACGTTCGGCCCCGGGCCGTCGAGCGGCACCGGCGACATCAATCGGAAGGGGTTCGCCGGGCCGACGAGGAGGATGAAGAAAAAGGTGCAGATGGCGAAAAGCGTCGCCGCCGCGTAGGGGACCAGCTTCCCCTCGCGCTCGCGATTGATGTAGACGACGGCCGCGGTGTAGCCCGTGAGCACGAGCCCCCAGAGGAGG
>JAYUMO010000265.1:0-9750 GCA_043762555.1 Gemmatimonadaceae bacterium
CGATCACCGGAAGGGGATCCATGATGCCGAAGAGCACCGACGAAGCGGGCGCGGCGAGCGCGCGACGCGCCGTGGACGACGAAGACATCATCGAGCCGCGCGCGAGCTGGTCGCAGGATCTCGATCCGGTGGCCGAGCGCAACCCGGAGTTCGAAGGGCTGGTGCACCGGATGCTTGAGCTCATCGGCGAGAACCCGGAGCGCGAGGGGCTGCTCAAGTCGCCGCAGCGGGTCGCGAACTCGCTCACCTGGCTCACCCGCGGCTACGATCTGGATGTGGCCGACGTGGTGGGCGACGCGGTGTTCGAGGAGTCGCACTCGAGCATGGTGATGGTGCGCGACATCGAGCTCTACTCGCTGTGCGAGCACCATCTGCTGCCCTTCTTCGGCAAGGCGCACATCGCGTACATCCCCGACGGGCGCATCGTCGGCCTCTCGAAGCTGCCGCGCATCGTGGAGGTCTTCGCGCGCCGGCTGCAGGTGCAGGAGCGGCTCACCGAGCAGATCGCCCAAGCGATCCAGGACGTGCTGAATCCGGCGGGGGTGGGCATCGTGATCGAGGCCTACCATCTCTGCATGATGATGCGCGGCGTGCAGAAGCAGAATTCGCAGACGGTGACGTCCGCCGTGCGCGGGCTCTTCCGCACCGATGCGCGCACGCGCGAGGAGTTCCTCTCGCTCGCGCACGGCCGCTCGCAGGCCTACCGGTGAGCGCGGCCCTCACGGGGCGAACGGCGCTCGTGACCGGCGCCTCGCGCGGGATCGGGCTCGCGATCGCGCGCGCGATGGTCGCGGCCGGCGCGCGCGTGGCGTGCGTCGCGCGGAGCGCCGACGTGCTCGCGGCGCGTGCCGCCGAGCTCGGGGCCGCGGCGATCCCGGTGGCGTGCGACGTGACCGATGAGGCCGCCGTGGCGAAGATGATCGCGCTCGTGCGGCAGACCCTCGGCGACGCGCCCGACATCGTGGTGAACAACGCCGGCGCGTTCGCGCCCTCGGCGCTCGAGGTCACCACGCCGGCGTCCGTCCGCGATTCGCTCGCGGTGCACGTGTTCGCGCCCTTCTTGGTCGCCCGGGCGGTGCTCCCGCGCATGTGCGAGCGGCGGACCGGTCACATTGTCACCATCGGATCGGCGGCCGACCGCCACGCCTTCGTGGAGAACGGCGCGTACTCGGCGGGGAAGACCGGCGCGCGCGCGATGCACGAGGTGATGCGCGCCGAGCTGCGCGGCTCCGGCGTGCGCACGACGCTCGTGTCGCCCGGTGCCGTCGACACCGGCATTTGGGACAACATCGAACCGGACGGCCGCGGCCGCTTCCCGCCGCGGAACGCGATGCTCGAGGTGGAAGATGTCGCGCAGGCCGTGCTCTACGCCGTGTCGCAGCCGCCGCGCGTGAACGTCGACGAGCTGCGCCTCGCGCGCGCGTAGCGGCGTGGTGTTCTCCGAGCTCATCGAGGCGCTGCGCTGCGTGCGCCCGCACGACGACGCCCCGCTCATCGCGGTGGCCGATGACGTGGTGGAGCGCGACATCCGGCGCGGCTCCCTCGGCTGTCCCGCGTGCCGCGCCGAGTATCCGATCGCGGCGGCGGTGGCCGACTTCCGGCTGGGTCGCGACGGGCCCGCCCCCGCGCCCGACAAGACGCGCGTGGCGGAGGAGCTCGCGATCCGCGCGGGGGCGCTCCTCGGTCTCGCCGAGCCCGGCGGGCTGGTGGTGCTCGCCGGCACCTGGACGAGCTGCGCGCCCGAGCTCGCAGCGCTCGCCGAGCCGGTGCGACTCCTCGCGCTCGACGCCGCCCCGGGGATCGCGAGCGGCGCGGGGGTGTCGTTGGCGCGCACGGCTGGCGAGATCCCGCTCCGCGCCGGCGCCGCCCGCGGCATCGCGCTCGACGCGGCGCACGCGACGGCGGGTTACCTCGAGACGGCGGCCGCGGCGCTCGCGCCGCGCGGGCGGCTCGTGGCGCCGGCGGCCGCCGCCGTGCCGCCGGGATTCACCGAGCTCGCGCGCGACGCGCGCGACTGGGTGGCGGAGAAGACGGTGACGCCCGCCGTGGTGCCGCTCGCGCGCGCGCCGCGGCGCGCGCCCGCTCAGTCGCCTTCGCCCGACGCGTAGAGCGCGTCCACCAGCGCCTTGTAGCGCCGGTCCACCACGCGCCGCTTCACCTTCAGCGTCGGCGTCAGCTCGCCGTTCTCGATCGTGAAATCCGACTCGAGGAGACCGAGCTTCTTCGGTTGCTCGAAGTGCGCGAGTCCCGAGAGCTTGCCGAGCACTTCCCCTTCCATCTTGGCCTTCACCTCCGCCAGCGTGAGCAGCGTCGCGTGGTCCGTGAAGTGCAGCCCCTGCGCCGTCGCCCACTGCTCCAGCTGCTCGAAGTTGGGCACGACGAGCATCACCGGGAATTTCCGCTTGTCGCCGATCATCACCGCCTGCAGCACGAACTTGTTCGTCCGCACCTGATTCTCGATCGGCTGCGGCGCGATGTTCTTCCCCCCGGCGGTCACGATGATGTCCTTCTTGCGGTCGGTGATCCGCAGGTAGCCGTCCTCGAGCACGCCGATGTCCCCGGTGTGGAACCACCCGTCCGCGTCGATCGCCTCGCGGGTCGCGTCGGGCTTGTTGTAGTAGCCCTTCATGACGTGCGGGCCGCGCGTGAGGATCTCGCCGTCGTCGGCGATCCGCACTTCGATGCCGGCGATCGGCTTGCCCACCGTGCCGATGCGATTGTGCGCGGGCGTGTTCACCGCGATCACCGGCGACGTCTCCGTCAGTCCGTACCCCTCGAGGATGAGCAGCCCCGCGGCGTAGAAGAAGCTGTTGATCTCCGGCGCCAGCGGCGCGCCGCCGGACACGAAATAGCGCAGGCGCCCGCCCACGCGCGCGCGCAGCTTCGAGAAGACGAGCTTGTCCGCGATGCCGTAGCGGAAGGCGAGCCAGCCGCCGGGCGTCCGCCCCGCCTGCCGATCGGCGCTCCAGCGGTCGCCCACCGCGCGCGCCCAGAAAAAGATGCGCTGCTTCACCGCGCTCCCGGCGACGGCGCTCTCCAGCACCCGCGCGTAGATCTTCTCGTAGATGCGCGGCACCGACACGACGATCGTCGGCCGGATCTCGCCGATGTTCTGGAGGATCGTGTCGATCGACTCCACGTAGGCGATCGAGACGCCCACGCTGAACATCAAGAAATCGAACATCCGCTCCAAGATGTGCGAGAGCGGGAGGAAGCTGAGCGACACATCGTCCGACCGGAACGGGATCACCGACTGCACCGCGAGGACGTTCGACGCGATGTTCCCGTGCGAGAGCATCGCGCCCTTGGGCTCGCCGGTGGTCCCCGACGTGTAGATGATCGTCGCGAGGTCGTCCGGCCGCACGGAGAGCGCGTCGGCGCGATAGCGCGCGAGGGCCGCGGCGTCCTCCGTCGCCGCGCCCTTCGCCTCGAGCGCGGCGAGGCTGAGCTGGACGCCGGGCAGCGGCTGCTCGGCGAAGGCGATCACGTGTTGGAGCGCCGGCAGCTCGGCGCGCACCGACGCGATCGTCGCCGCCTGCTCGCTCGTCGACACGAAGATCGCGACGGCGCCGGAGTCCTTCAGGATGTACGCCATTTGCTCCGCCGGGAGCGTCGGATAGAGCGGCACGTTCGTGATCCCGGCGGTGAGGCAGGCGTAGTCGGCGATCGCCCATTCGGGACGATTCTCCGACAGGAGTCCCACCCGCGCCCCGCGGGGGACCCCCAGGGCGCGCAGGCCGAGCGCCGCGCGGCGCACACGCTCGGCGATCGTGCGATGCGACAACGCCTGGTACGTGCCGCCCACCTTCATGCGGAGCGCATCCGGCTTGTCGTGGCGCTCCACGGCGTCGAAGAACAGTTGGTTCAGCGTGCCCGGCGCGGCGCGCATCGCGCTCGGCGTCGTGGCGGGGCTGGTGGCGGGAGCGGTCATCGGATTCTCCAACGACGATGGTCGGTACGAAGGCTCAATGAATGTGCAGGTCGATCCTGAGGTGCACCGGACTCCCCGGCACCGGGGTGCCGTCCGGCCGGGCCGCGGACACATCCACGTACACGGTATCGGTCACCGTGTCGGCCAGCAGCGTGGCGAGCAGGTACAGCGTGGACGAGCCACTGCTGGCGGTGGTGTCCACCAGTTGCGGCCGCCGGGCGGCGTTCACGATCTGCACCATCGCCGGATCCAGATTCGTGTTCGGCGGCGGCGGCACGAACGCGTAGTCGAGGCGGTACGGCGTCACGCCGGTCGTGTCGGTGCCCGTGATGTGCAGGAGCCGGACCCGCAATGCGAAGAGCGTGTCGCGCAGCGTCCCCCGGTTGTAATCGAGCACATAGTGGGTGCTGTCAAGGGGGGACAGGCTGTCGGGAGCGAGCACCACGTGCACCGGCTGCGGGAGCGTTTGCAGCCCGCCCACGTAGGCGAGTACCTGCGCGAGCCCGACTGTGTCGCCGACGACCTGACCACTGATCGAATCGACCGTGACGGTATCCCGCCCCCGGATGACGAGGAAACGGATCGGTGCCGTGGGCACCGGTGCTCCCTGCGCGTTATAGGCGGTGGCGTGCAGCGAGTCGAGGGCGCCGCTGGGCTTGTGCAGCGAATCGTGGATGACGATCGACGGCAGCACCGGCGGATCGAGTTGCAGCGCGAGCACCGAATTCGGATCGGTGCTGACCGGCGAGCACGCGAAGGCGGCCGCGACAGCCGCCAGCGCGCCGCCGAGCGCGCCGCCGAGCGCGCCGCCGAGCACGGCGCGGCGCATCCGGTCGGTCATGCGAGGCGCGCGGCGAGGAGCGTCGCGAGGTTCACGTACGCTTGCGCCGCGGGGTCCGCCGGCTCGCGCAGCACCACCGGCTGGCCGGCCGCGAAGGCTTCGAGCGCCCCGGCGCTGCGCGGGATCACGAGGTCGAGCACCATGCCCGTTGGCAGATGCGACCGCGCGTACTCCGCCACGCGGGCGCTCACGGGACTCGTCTCCTCGTACATCGTGAGCACGATTCCGTCGAACACCAGATGCGGGTTCCCGGCGGCGATCTCCTGCACGCCGCGCAGGATCTGCGGCGTCGTCTGGAGCGCGAGGGGCTCGCACTGCAGCGGCACAAGAACGTGCTGGCTCAGCTCGAGCACGCGATGCGCGATCGGACCGAGCCCCGGGGGCGTGTCCACGACCACGACGTCGCAGCGCTCGCGCGCGATCGTGAGCACGTCGCGCAACGCCTCCGCCCGCTCCATGTGATGGTGGAAGCTCGTGTGGTCGGACTCCGCGGTCACCGAGCCGGCGAGGATCACCCGCAGCCAAGGGAGCGCGGTGGGGAGGATCACCTCACGCAGCGGCTTCTCGCCGCGCAGGTAATCGGAGATGCCGTGCGGCGGGTGCCCGCGCCGCAGCCCGGCGCCGAAGCGCACCGCGCCCTGCGGGTCGGTGTCCACGAGCAGCGTCTTCATGCCGCGGCGCGCGAACGCCGCCGCGAGATTCACGGCGGTGGTCGTCTTGCCAACGCCTCCCTTCTGACTGACGATCGCGAGAACGGGCCCCACGGGCTACTCGGGCTCCCGCAGCGTGTCCACGCCGGACCCGGATTGCAGCCGCTCGAGGGTCTGCTGCGCGTGCGCGATCCACTGCGCGGCATCCTCGCCGGTGGGCGGATGGTCGAGGAACGCGCGCAGATGCTTCTCGGTGCCGGGCGCGTCGCCGCGCTTCAGCAGCAGGAAGGCGATCCCGTAGTGCGCGCCCGCGAGCCGGGGATCGAGCTCCAGCGCACGGCGGTAGCTGCGGAGCGCCTCGTCATGGCGACCGGTCTTCGTGCACGCGATGGCGAGATTCGTCAGGATCTTCGGGTCGTTGGGGAAGTCGCGGAGTGCCAGGCGGTATGACGTCAGCGCCGCGTCATAGTTCCCCTGACGCTCGAGCGCGAGGGCCTCTCCGAGATAGTTGACGCGTGCCGGCCGGGTCGGTCGGCCCGACGAGTTCCCGAAGAGACGGCGCCACCAGGACATGCGGTCGGGGGTCAGGAGGTCTGCGAGACGGATCGTCGGCCGAGCGTGGTCGCGGGCGTCCGAGACGCTCGCGGGGCAAAGTTACCGATTCGTCACGAAGGGAGCAACACGCGGCGGCGCCGTGGGGAGGGCGCACGCTGTCGCGCACGCGAGCCACGCCATAACTTTCCACGCTCACCGCGCGGCGCACACGGCGCGCGCGGGGTGAAGCGTCTCGGATGCGGGAGCACGCGTGTCGCCTCGGCGCATGACGGTGGACAAGTCGCGCGGCGTGATGGAAGTGGACTGGCCGCTCTTCGGCGAGCTCTCGCGGGCGCTCGCGCTGAAGGTGTCGCGCGCGTACGACCCGGAGATCGTGGTCGGCGTCGCGACGGCGGGCGTCGTCCCCGGGGCCGTGATCGCGGCGATCCTCGACCGCGAATTCCACTCGATCGTGGTGAGCCGGCGCTTCCACGCGGACACGGTGCGCGACACGCCGGCGGTGCTCGGCGCCGCGCCCTCCGAGGTCCGGGACCGGCGCGTGCTCGTGGTGGACGAGACCTGCGACAGCGGCGACACGCTGCGCCTGGCGGTGGCCGCGATCGTGAACGCGGGCGCCGTCGACGTGCGCACCGCCGTCGGATTCCGCACCGGGAACTACGCCCCCGATTTCTCCGGTCTCGAGACGGAGAGCATGATCATCCTGCCGTGGGACCGGGAAGTGCTGGTGAAGGGCGAGCTCGTGCTCAAGCCCGAATACCGGGCCGCGCTCGGCGGCTAACGCGCCAGGCGCGCGCGGCGCCCGCTACGCGAGTCGCTGGGCCGCGTCGTCGTAGCTCGCGCCGCGCTCCATCTCCTGGAAGATGAACTGCAGCACGTCGCTGCTCCCCAGCAGGAAGCGGCAGCGCGGCGCGCCCATCGAGCGGCATTCCACTTCGAGCACCGCGAGCGGCGCGTCGGAGAGGCGGCCGAAGAAATCGGCGAACATGCCGGTGGTGAAGTGGCAGGCCGGATGGTCGAGCCGGCTCTCCGGGTCGGCTTCGTGCCAGTCGGACGAATCCACGGCGACGACCGCTCCGTTGAGCGCCGTCACCGCGACCGTCCCCCACCCGAGCTCGCGGAAATAGAGCGAGGCGCGATGCTGGAACTCGGCGAGCTCGAGCTCGTCCGGACTCGCCTTTCCCTGCGCGCGCAGCCAGAGCCGGAAGGACTCGAACACCGTGTCGCCGCCGGCGTAGCCGGCCTCCTGCAACCACGCCGCCGCGGCGGGACCGGCCTCGCGCTCGATCGTGCGGCGCAGCGCGGAGAGCGCGCGGCGGCTGACGCCCAGCAGCTGGTGGTGATTCAGATCGATGTGATGGATCATCCCGGTCCCCGCGATTGGCTTCCCGTGCGGCGGAGCAGCTCCGCCTCGTCGATCGTCTCGATCCCAAGCTCCCGCGCCCGCGAAAGCTTGCTTCCCGCGTCCTCGCCCGCAATGACGATGCTGGTGGTCTTCGTGACGCTCGGCGCCACACGTCCGCCGTGCGCGGTGACGAGCGCCGTCGCCTGGGCCCGCGACAGGGTGGGGAGCGTCCCCGTAATGACGACCGTCATCCCCACCAGGCCACGCCCGACGGCCGCCGCCACCGGTTCGTCGGTGCGGACGCCGGCCGCCACCAGCTTGCGCACGAGGGCGCGCGTGCTCTCGTTCGTGAAGTACGCCGCCACCGAGTGCGCGATCGTCTCGCCGATCCCGTGCACGGCGACGATCTCCGCGGCCCCGGCGGCGGCGAGCGCGTCGAGCGTCCGGAAATGGCGCGCGAGGAGCTGCGCCGTGCCCTCGCCCACGTGCCGGATCCCGAGGCCGTGCAACAACCGGCTCAGGGGTCGCGCGCGCGCGTCGGCGATCGCCGCGACGAGCGCCTCGGCGCTCTTCTCGCCCAAGCGGTCGAGCGTCGCGATCCGCGCGGCGTCGAGCGTGAAGAGGTCGGCCGGGTCGTGCACCAGCCCGGCGGCGACGAACTGCTCGATGCGGGCGTACGAGAGTCCACGAACGTCCATCGCCGCGCGCGAGGCGAAGTGCACCAATCCTTCGAGCTGGCGCCCGGGGCACGCGACGTTCGGGCAGTACACTGCCACCTCTTCCTCGTCGCGCTCCACCAGGGTGCCGCAGCGGGGGCACGCGCGTGGCATCGCCCACGGCGTCTCGCTCCCATTCCGCCGCTCGGGCACCGGGCCGATCACCTGCGGGATCACCTCGCCCGCGCGTTTCACGAGCACCCAGTCGCCGACGCGCAGATCCTTCGCTTGGATCAACTCCTCGTTGTGCAGCGTCGCCTGCTGCACGATCGTGCCGCCGATCTCCACCGGCTCGAGCACGGCGTAGGGATTGAGCGCGCCGGTGCGCCCCACGTTCACCTCGATCGCGCGCAGGCGCGTGGTCGCGACGTCGGGCGCGAACTTGCGCGCGATCGCCCAGCGCGGCTCGCGGCCGCCGATCGTGCCCAGCTCATCCTGTCGCGTGAGCGCGTTCACTTTCACCACCACGCCGTCGATCCCGAAGTTGAGCTCGGGGCGCAGCGTATGCTCCACGTGATGGACGAGGTCCACGACCTCGGCGAGCGTCGCGCAGCGCCGGCGGTGCGGCGCGACCGGGATCGCCCACCGCTCGAGCGTGTCGAGCAGCTCCCACTGCGTGGCGAAGGGGAGGGCGACGCCGGCCGGCGCGACCACGGCGAAGCCGAAAAAGCGGAGCGGCCGTTTCGCGGTCTCCGCGGGATCCAGCTGCCGCAGCGAGCCCGCCGCGGAATTGCGCGGGTTCGCGAACACGGGCTCGCCCGCCGCGATGCGCTGCGCGTTCAGCGCCTCGAACTTGTCGAAGGGGAGGTAGCACTCGCCGCGGATCTCGACGATCGCGGGCGGGTCGGCGGTGGCGAGCCGGAGGGGAATGCCACGAACCGTGCGCAGGTTCTCGGTCACCACCTCGCCCATCGCCCCGTTGCCGCGCGTCGTGCCGGTCATCAGGACGCCGCGCTCGTAGGTGAGGCTCACCGCGGCGCCATCGATCTTGAGCTCGGCGGTGTAGCCGCCGGCGGCGCCCGCTCCCACGAGCTTCTCGAGGCGCTCCTGCCACGCGCTCAGCTCGGCATCGTCGAAGGCGTTGGCGAGCGACAGCATCGGCACGAGATGCTCGTGCTTGGCGAGATGTTCGGCGGGGGGCGCGCCCACGCGCCGCGTGGGCGAGTCGACGGTGCACAGCTCGGGGTGCGCCGCCTCCAGCTCCTGGAGCTCGCGGAACATCCGGTCGTACTCCAGATCGGAGATCTCCGGGCGGTCCCGCACGTAGTACTGGTGGCTCGCCCGCTCGAGCCGGCGGCGCAGGTCGTCGGCGCGCGCCGCCCGCGCCGCGAGAGGGTCCGTCATACGCCGGAAGATACCGACCCGGCGGCGCCGCCGCGCTAGGCCTTCGCTTCCTCCGAGATCACTTCCATCGCCACCGACACCAGCCGCTCCAGCTCCTCGTCGGCGTGCGTCGCAAGCAGCGTCTCCGCCCACATGTGGTCCTCGGCGTTGGTGTACCGCTCGAGGAGCCGGCGAATGAAGGCGATCAGCGCGATGCGCTGTAGCTCGCCCCGGTGCTCCGTGCGTTGCGCTTCCTGCTCGTCGCGCACCAGCGCTTCGAAGCGGTGCGCGTTCCGGAGGGCGTTGGCGGTGAGCGACGCGACCACCTGGCAGAAGCGCACGTCCCGATCGGAGAAGGGTGCCGCGTCGCGCTCCGTGCGCAGGAAGATCGC
>JAYUMO010000266.1:0-4942 GCA_043762555.1 Gemmatimonadaceae bacterium
AGCGCGTGGATCGCGCGGGAGATGCTCGAGGACAATGACACCAGCGTCCGCATCATCACCACGCTCCACGGCACCGACATCACGCTCGTGGGGCAGGACCCGTCTTTCCACGCGATCACCAAGTTCTCCATCGAGCGCTCCGATGGGCTCACCGCGGTGTCCGAGTATCTGCGGCGCGAAACGTACAAGGCCTTCGGCTGTACGGCCTGCGCCGTGGATGTGATCCCGAACTTCGTCGATCCGCTGGTTTACGATCGCACGCGCTATCCGCCGCTCCTCCGCGAGCAGGTGGATGGGAACCGCAAGGTGCTCATCCACGTCTCGAACTTCCGCCCGGTGAAGCGCGTGCGCGACATCGTGCGCGTCTTCGCGCGCATCCAGCGCGAGGTGCCGAGCGCGCTCGTGATGGTCGGCGATGGCCCGGAGCGCGTGGCGGCGGAGCAGGAGGCGCGCGAGCTCGGCGTGCAGGATTCTACCTTCTTCCTCGGCAAACTCGACGCCGTCGCGCCCCTGCTCGCGAGCGCCGATCTCTTCCTCCTCCCGAGCGAGAATGAATCGTTCGGACTCTCGGCGCTCGAAGCGCTCGCCTGTGGCGTGCCGGTGGTGGCGTCCAACGCCGGCGGACTGCCCGAGGTGATCCGCGATGGCGTCACCGGTGTGCTCCGCACCGTCGGCGACGTGGAAGGGATGGCCACGTCGGCGATCGCGCTGCTGCGCGACCAGGCGCGATGGGACGCGATGAGCGCCGCCGCCGCCGCGGACGCGCGCGCGCGGTTCGCGCAGAATGACATCGTCGCGCGCTACGAGAAGTTCTACGAGAGTGTCGTCGGTTAAGGCGTACCTCCAGCTCGCGCGCTGGCCGAACGCAGTGATGGCCGCCACGGGCGTGATCGTCGGCGCGTGGTTCATGGTTGGATCTGGGCCGTTGGGGGGATCGTGGGACGTTCCACGCCTCGCCGCGGCCATCGCGTGCGCGATCGCCCTGACGGTCACGGCCAACGCGTGGAACGATGCGGCCGACGCCGAGATCGATCGCGTCGCGCACCCCGGGCGACCCATCCCCGCCGGCCTCGTCCCCGCGGGGACGGCGAGAAGGGTCGCGCTCGCGGCGGCGGCGCTCGGGGTCGGACTCGCCAGCCTGGTGTCGCTCCTGCTCGGCGCCGTCACGGTCCTGGTGGTGCTGCTCCTGTTGGCGTACAGTCCGTGGCTCAAGCGCGCGGGACTCGTCGGGAATATCACGGCGGCGTGGCTCGCATCGCTTCCCTTTCTGTACGGGGCGTGGTCCTCCGGCGCACCGGACCTCAGCCTCGTCATCTGGGCATTCCCACTGCACTTCGCCCGGGAGATCGCCAAGGACATCGATGACGCGGCGGGAGATCAGGGTCGCCGACGCACGGTGCCGCTGCGGTGGGGCCCGCGTGCCGCGCGATCGATGGTGGTGGGAGCACTTCTCTGTTTCATCGCGCCGATCCCATTCCTGGCCTACTGGGAGGGACTGTTCTGGGCGTTGTTGCCGGCGGTCGGTTTCGTGGCGGTAGGGGGCGTGCGAGTGATCCGCGGCGCCCCCGGGGCGCCGCGCGCGCTCAAGACTGCTATGTTGCTCGCCATGGTCGCCTTCGTGGTGGCGACCGGCGTCCCCGAACTGCGTCCGTTCATCATCGAGGGTTCGATGAACCTCTTCCAGTCCCTCGTGCTGGGCGTCCTCCAAGGCGTCGCGGAATTCCTGCCGATCAGCAGCTCCGCACATCTCGCGCTCGCGCCCTGGCTCTTCGGATGGCCCGAGCCCGGGCTCGCCTTCGACGTCGCCCTCCATGTCGGCACCCTCGTCGCCGTGCTCGGCTACTTCCGCGCCGAGTGGATGCGTCTCGCGCAGGCCGCGTGGGAGATCCTCCGCACACGGCGCATCGACACCACGGATCAGCGCCGCGTGATCTTCCTGATCGTCGCGACGATCCCCGGCGCGATCGGCGGCCTGCTGCTCGAGCGATACGCCGAGTCGACGTTTCGCGCGCCCTGGTTGATCGCGGCCGCGCTCATCGGAATGGGCCTCGTCCTCTGGCTCGTCGACCGTGCCGCCGCGCACACGCGCGCACTCGGCGGGATGACCGCGCGCGACGCGCTGCTCGTCGGCATCGCGCAGGTGGCGGCACTCGTCCCCGGCGTGTCGCGCTCCGGCGCGACGATGACCGCCGGTCGTGCGCTCGCCTTCGATCGTGAGAGCGCGGCGACGTTCAGCTTTCTGATGAGCATGCCGATCATCGCCGCGGCCGCGATCTTCAAGGTGCCGCAGCTGCTGCGCGAGGGGCCCGTCGCGCTGCCGCTCGTGGTGGGCGTCCTCGCCTCGGCGGTGAGCGGATGGCTCGCGATCGCGGTGCTCCTCCGCTACGTCACCAGCCGGAGCTTCCGGGTGTTCGCCGTCTACCGCTTCGCGCTCGGCGCGCTGGTACTCGCCGTGGTGGCGATGCGTGGTTGACCAGCGCGGGGAGGGGCGCTTGGGCGCCAACGACACCTACGATGGCCGCGCCCCCGACGCGCTCGTCCGGCTGCTCGATCTGCCCCGGGTCGAGATCTACGACACCGTGACGTCGACGCTCGACGTGGCGCACGCGCTCGCCGAGTCCGGCGCGCCGGCCGGCACACTCGTGATCGCGGAACAGCAGACCGCCGGGCGCGGCCGGGGCGGCCGGTCGTGGAGCTCCGCGGCGGGGGCAGGGATCTGGTTGACGCTCCTCGAGCGCCCGCGCGATGGCGCCGCGATCGAGACGCTCTCCCTTCGCGTGGGCCTGCGCGCCGCCCGCGCGCTCGACCGCTGGACGTCCACGCCGGTGCAGCTCAAGTGGCCGAACGATCTCTACGTGGAAGGCGCCAAGCTCGCCGGCGTGCTCACGGAGGCGCGGTGGCGCGAGGAGCGGCTCGAATGGGTGGCGATCGGGATCGGCGTGAATCTGATCGCGCCCCACGACCTCCCGGCCGCCGCGCTCCTCCCGAACACGTCGCGCGTGCAGGTGCTCGCCGAGCTCGTGCCCGCGCTCCGGGCCGCGGCCGCGGCCACCGGCCCGCTCACGCCGCGCGAGATCACCGAATTCGCGGCCCGCGATCTTGCGCGCGGTCGCCGCTGCCGCGAGCCCACTCCAGGCGCCGTCGCGGGGATCGATCCGCGCGGCAACTTGCTCATCACCACGCCCGACGGCACCACCGCCTGCCGGAGCGGATCGCTCGTGCTGGAGGAATAGACCGCGTGATCCTCGTCTTCGACGTTGGCAATACCGAGACCACCATCGGCCTCTTCGACGGCAGCCGGCTGCACGCGCACTGGCGCGTCACCACCGATGTCGCGCGCACCCCCGATGAGTTCGCGATGCTCATCGACGGCCTGCTGCGCTACCGCGGGGTGAAGCGCGACGAGATCCGGGGCGCCGGCATCGGCTCCGTGGTGCCCGCCGTCACCGGTCCGCTCGCCGACGCCTGCCGCGTGATCACCGGCACCACGCCGCGCGTCATCGACGCCCACGCCCCCCTCCCGATCGTGCTCGATGTGGAGGAGCCGGCCTCGGTGGGGGCCGACCGCATCATCAACACGCTCGCGGCGAGCCGGATCTACCAGGCCGACACGATCGTCGTCGATCTCGGCACCGCGACCACCTACGACTGCATCACCGCCGAAGGGGTCTTCCTCGGCGGGATCATCGCGCCGGGCTTGCGCAGCTCGGCCGACACGTTGATCCGTCGCACGTCGAAGCTGCCCGCCACGGAGCTGGTGCCTCCCGCGCGCGCGCTCGGCCGGCGCACCGAGGAATGCATTCGCGCCGGCGTGATGCTCGGGACGGCGGACATGATCGATGGACTCGTGCGCCGGCTCAAGAAGGAGTGGCCCACCAGCCGCGTGCCGAAGGTGGTCGCCACCGGCGGGCTCGCCGAGGTCGTGGCGCCGCTGAGCGAGGAGATCGAGCACGTGGAGCCCTTCCTCACGCTCTACGGACTCCAGATCGCCTACGCGCTGCTGGACGGCGCGACCGGCGTGTGATCTTGAGCGAGCACGCCGCGCGCGGGAGCGGGACCGTGCGCCGCCTGGGCTACGGCGTGCTCCCGGGCGACGGGTTCAGCTACATGCTTCATCTGCGGCCGCGCGAATGGCCGATCATGGCGGCGCACACGGCGCTCGGATTCGTCTTAGCCGTCGGCGTGCGCGGCGTGCTGCACGGCCGGCTTGTTGGCGCGCTCGCGGCCGGCCTCGCCATCTGGGTGGTGCTCGGCAACGGCGGCACGCTCGCGATCAATAGCGCCTACGATCGCGACGAAGGGGACATCGGCTACCTCGACACGCCGCCCCCCGCGCCGCGGCGGCTCGCGCTCTTCGCACTCGCGCTGATGGCGGCGGGGCAGGTAGTAGCCTTCGCGCTGCCGCGAGGGTTCGCGCTTGCGTACGCCGCTTGCTTCGCGATGTCGCTCCTGTACTCGGTACCCCCGGTGCGACTCAAGGCGGTGGCCGGCGCGGACTGGGCGATCAATATGGTGGGCTTCGGAACGCTCACACCGTACGCCGGCTGGGCGATCACCGGCCGGCCGCTCCCGGCGACGATGGGGGTGGTGCTCTGGAGCTTCTGCGCGCTCTTCGCCTCGCTCTACCCGCTCACGCAGCTCTACCAGTTCGAGGAGGACGCGCGGCGCGGCGACCGGACGCTGGCGCTCATGCTCGGCATGCGCGGCAGCCTGCAGGTCGCGGCGGGCGCGGCGGTGGTCGCGTTCACAATGCTCGCCTGGGCGGCGAACCGCGCCGAAGTCGCGGGCTGGCAGTGGGGCGCGCTGGCGGTAGCGGCAGCCTCGTGGGCGGCGGTGCTCCTCCCCTGGCTCGTGCGCCACGGGAGGATGACACCCGCCGAGCATCAGCGGGGCATGTACGCCGCGCTCACCGCGTGGGCGGTGACGGATCTGGCCGTGATCG
>JAYUMO010000267.1:0-4902 GCA_043762555.1 Gemmatimonadaceae bacterium
TGCTCCGCTCTGCTCCGAGGAGCAGCGGCTGGAGCTGCTGCACCTCATCCTCTCTCACCACGGACGGCTCGAGCACGGCAGCCCCGTTCGGCCGCTCACGCTCGAAGCGGAGATCGTGCACCGGGCCGACGATGCGTCGGCGAAGGCGGCGGATGTCGCCGACTCGACGGCGGACGACGAGGCGTTCCGGGAGGGGGAGCAGTTCGGAGAGCGGAGTAAGCTTTGGCGGGTCGATCGCCGGAGCATCTGGCGCCGCCCGCACGGCTGGGACTGATCGATCGCCCGGGACAGCGCCCGGGAACGATTCCGGAGCGGCGGCGGTATCACCAAAATTCGGGAGACGGGTGCTCGCCGCCAGCGTTCGGGCGCGGGCCCATTTTCGTCCCCCGATGGGTTATCTTTCGTCCTGGCAGTTGTATGGACGTCCGTTCATTCCAATGCCAGGAACAGCCGCTCCCGCTCAAGGTTCCGGGGAGATGGCGGAGAGACTAGGAGGACTCGATGCGTAAACCACGTCCGGCCACCTACAACCCGGCGCAGGCGCTCCAACTCATCGCCAGCGACCGAAGCGGTGCACCGCTCAGCTGCCCCTCCTGCTCGGGGGACATCACGCGCGACCCGTCCCGTGTGCCCGCTCCGCCAGGCTGTCGAGTCACTCTGCGCTGCGCGCAGTGCGGCCGGGTGGCGGTCTACCTCGCCGGCGCCGCGTAGGGGATTCTTACTCGAAGGAAGTCCGTGGCGGCGAGCGGAAGTTCGGACTCCACATTTGCGCCCCCGATTCGATTAGATTGCTCCTCGTTCGTCGATCACGCTCATTCGCGTTCGGAGCTGCGGCTCCCGCGCATGTGGCGCGGTCAGCTTTCATTCATCAGATCACCGTACTGGAAAAGGAAAGCACCATGTCTCGCATCACTGGCACCGTGAAGTGGTTCAATGACGCGAAGGGCTTCGGCTTCATCTCGCGTGAAGGTGGCCCCGATGTGTTCGTGCACTTCAGCGCGATCACCGGCAGCGGCTTCAAGTCGCTCGCCGAGGGCGACAAGGTCGAATTCGAGATCGTTCAGGGACAGAAGGGGCCTCAGGCCGCCGATGTCCAGAAGGTCTAAGTCAATCGGATCGTGATTCGGACCGGCTCCGGCGATCGCCGGGGCCCGCTTCGCATCCCACCGTTCGCGATCCGGAATCTCGGGCGGAACTTCCCGAAGAAGCACCGTATAATAGACCATGAGCCTCTAACCATCGAGGCACATGATCGTCACTATTGAGCATGATTAGCCTTTTGGCGCACCGGCTTTTCCTCACCGGGGCGGCGCTGTCTTTCTTCGCCGCCGGCGCGGCCGCTCAGGCTCAACCAGCGGCCGCGTCGCCGAAGCGTGTCCAAAAGCAAGCGCAGATCCAGGTGCGAGGGATCGTGGACGGTGTCACGATCGTGGCGACCGCCCGCCGGTATCTCGGCGTCCCGTACTCGCTTGGCGGGTCGACCCCCCGGGCGTTCGACTGTTCCGGCTTCGTGCGTTACGTCTTCCTGAAGCACGGCGTACCAGTGCCGCGCACGGCGCACGAGCAGAGCGCGCTGGGTCGCCGGCCCGCGTCGGGCGATCTCCAGCCGGGAGACCTGCTCTTCTTCTACGGCGGAGAGGGCGCGCAGCACATCGCCATTTACATCGGCAGCGACAGCATCATCCACGCCTCGAGCGGCGGGAAGCGGGTGAAGATCGACCGCCTCGCGGGATCGGGGATGCACCGCAGTTGGTTCGGACAGCGCTTGATCGCCGTCCGCCGCTTGCTCCCCGCCCAGGGCATCTTCCAGCTCCCGGGAGAGTTGGCGTGGACGTCGTCGTTCCCCGCACTGGAGGACGATCCGTTCCAGGGCGCGACGATCATCCCCTCGCTCTACTAATGAGGCCTCACACCGTGGTGTGCCCGTGACGTTATGGACGTCGTCCTACCAGACACCCATGGATGACTTCGTGCTGCTCTACAGTCGCGACCTGCCGGGCGGCGGCGTCGTGACGATCGAGGCGCTTCCGGAAGGGAGCCCGAGCGTGCAAGCGCGCGTGTCGGTGGAGCGCCGGATCGATCCGAAGCGGCGTGAAGGGCACGTGCCGCCGGTGATCGCGGAGGCGCGCGCCCCGTCGCAGGCCTCGGCGTTCAAGGAGCTGTACGGGATCGCGGCCGACAACGTCGCGGTGGCGCGCGGTCTCATTCAGTGGCAGGTGCGGCGCCGGCAGGATTGAGCGGCGAGCGCCATCCGGCCGTTGGTGGGCCGGTGTTCCCCGAGCGTGTTCTCCGCGAGATCGCGGCCGGCCACGCTCCTCGTTTTTCGTGGGGACGCGGCGGCGGGCGCGATACGCGGCTCAGCGGCGCGGTTTGCGGGCGGCGGGGAAGGCGCCCGAGCCCCGGCGTGGAGCCGGCTGGGCGATCAGCGCGCGGAGAACGCGCTCACTCACGTCGGCGAGGGCCCGGGCCCCCGGGACCGCCGCCCGCAACGCCCGGCGGCGGGCGCTCAGGCATTCGAGCTGGAGTATCAAGCGCGCGCTCTCGTGTCCCGCCGTGATGTCCTCGGAGATGAGGCGCGCGACGACGCTCACGCGCCACCGCATCCCGTCGGCGAGCTGCACGATCCGAAATTCGCTGTCCGGTGCCGCGTGGTCCGGCGCCTCGTCACGCGCGCCACGTTGAGCCCCCACAGGACGCTCCGCTGAATATACCTTATATACAAATTGCAACTAAAAAAGGTTCCCGCGCAAGGGTCGGCCCGGCCGGGCTCAGGCGCCGGCCAGTCCGTCGAACCGGACGCCGCGCCGGCCGCCCCGGCGCTTGCGCGGGGCGAAGCGGAAGAGTTGCGCGGGACGACCCCGCCCTTCGCTCCGCCACTCGTCGGTGGGCTCCACCAACCACGCCGCGTGGAGCGCACGGCGGAAGCTCGCCTTGTGCACGCGCCGCCCGATCAACAGCTCGTACACCTCCTGCAGCTGGCTCAGCGTGAAGGTCGGCGGCAGGAGGCGGAAGGCGATCGGTGACTGGTCCAGCCGGGCGCGGATCGCTTCCATCGCGCCATCCATCATCGCGCGCTGCCGCGGCGGAACGGGGGGGAGCTCCTCCACTGGGAACCACGCGCTCTCGCCGCCGATCGTGCCCGGTGCGCCGCCCGGCACGAGCGCGAGGAAGGCGATCGAGAGATCCGATCCGCCCGGGTGCCGCCGGCGATCGCCGAACGCGGCCACCTGCTCCACGTGCGCCACCGGGGCGCCGAGCACCGCACGTACGATCCGCGCCGCGGCGTCGTCCACCGTCTCGTCGGCGCGCGTGCCATCCCACGGCAGCTCCCACCGCTCCTTGCTCCGGGCGTCGCCGGACCGGACGAGCAGCATCGTGAGGCGGCGGCCCTGCTGCGCGGCCAAGAGCACGACATCGATGGTGACGGCGGCGCGCCGAGAGGTCGGGCGCAGCACGCTGGTGGAAGGGCGCTCGGGCATCGGCGCCTAATTAGTCGCTTTCCGCGACTAATGTCAAGGGCTCGCCACGAATTAGTAACGATCGGCAAATTAATTGCCGCTCTTCCGCCGACCTGCGACGATAGCGCCGCTCGCCCGTTCCGTCAACCGCGAGCGGCGCCGGTTACTTCGGCAGACCGTCGGGTCCGAGGGGCAGCGCCGCCAGATCGAGCCCGGCGCCGAGCGCCGCCAGCGGCGGGATCGCGATCGGCAACCGCCCGCTCACGCGCGCCGAGCCGAGCACCGCCCGCGCCGCCGCGAATTGCGAAACCGGAAATCCGCCCCACGCGACAATGTAGGCGGGAACATCCGGTATCTGCAGCAGAAGATACGGATTCCCCTGAGCCACGATGATCGGCTGGTGGCCATGCGCGATCAAGGCATCCACGAACGCCACGAACTGCGCCGGCACTTCGATCGTCGACGCCTTCCAGTTTGCCGCCACGTAGGCGCCAATGATGATCACCTGAGCGGAATCCGCGGACTGGAGCAGGCGCCAGTAGTTGGGCGTCGGATCATCGGCGGCGACGAACTCCGAATGCAGCCCGTCGAACCAGCGGCGCAATTCTTGATCGAAGGTCACGCCCGCCCCGAGATCGGCCCGCTGGGCATACGTGATCGAGAGCACGCGCGCACCGCGCGTCACTCTCGCCAGCGGCAGCTGGTGCATTGAGTCGCGCACCACGGTGATCGAGCCTTCGGCGATCCGCCGCGCGAGTGCCGAGTGTGCGGAGTCGCCCACGATCGTCCGCACACTGTCCAGCTCCACCCTCCGGCGGCGCCGCAGCCCGAGCCGCAGCTTCGCCGCGAGAATGCGCCGCACCGAGCGGTCGAGCCGCGCCTCGTCGTAGCGGCCGAGCACCACCCCCGCGGTCACCGCGTCGATCGTCGACGCGGCGTCCAACGGCTGCAGCAGCACATCCGCGCCCGCGGCGACCGCGCGCATCGCCGCCTCCGCGCCGCCGTACGTGTCGAGGACGCCGCGCATGTCCATCGCGTCGGTGACCACGAGCCCGTCGAAATGCAGCGAGTCGCGCAGCAGCCCCGTCAGCACCGCGCGCGAGAGCGTGCCCGGCACGCCGCTGGAATCCAACGCGGGCATCGAGCCGTGGAAGGTCATCATCGCGCCCACGCCGCCGCGCACCGCCGCGCGGAAGGGGACGAGCTCCACGCTGTCGAGCCGCGCGCGCGACGCGTTCACCACCGGCAGCGACAGATGCGAGTTCACCCCCGTGTCGCCGTGCCCCGGGAAGTGCTTCCCGGTGGCGATCATGCCGCCCTCCTGGAGCCCGCGCACGTACGCCGTCCCGAATCGCGCCACCGCCGCCGGGTCCTCGCCGAACGACCGCGTGCTGATCACCGGGTTCGCCGGATTGTTGTTCACGTCGAGCACCGGCGCGAAGTC
>JAYUMO010000268.1:0-1875 GCA_043762555.1 Gemmatimonadaceae bacterium
ACGCGGTGGACACGGTGGTGCTCGAGCCGGGGCGCAAGTACAACCCGCTCTTCCTGTACGGCGCCAAGGGGGTGGGCGTCACGCACCTCGTGCACGCGCTCGCGAACGAGATGATCCGCGTCGGCGACGGGGCGAAGACGATCGCGTGCGTGAACGCGCAGCAGTTCATCGACGAGCTCATCGCCGCGCTGCAGGAGGGGACGATCGAGCGCTGGCGCGCGCGCTATCGCCTCGTCGACGCACTGCTGATCGACGACGTGCATCTCTGCGCCGGCACGGAGCGGACGCAGGAAGAGCTCTTCCACGTGTTCAACAGCCTGTATTCGGCGGGGAAGCAGGTGGTGCTCGCCGCGGACCGCGCGCCCAAGCAGATCGAGCGGCTGGAGGAGCGGCTCCGCACGCGCTTCGAGGGCGGGCTGGTGGTCGAGATCCAGCCCCCCGATCACGCGCTGCGCGAGAAGATCTACGCGCGCTTCCTCGCCGAGATGGGCCAGCACGCCGACCGCGCGCTCGTCGATTTCCTCTCGGCGCGCGCAGTGGCCAACGTCCCCGAGATCGCGGCGACGGTCGACCGGCTGGTGAAGGCGGCCGGCGTGGTGGGCGTGCCGCTCAACGCCGCGTTCGCGCGCAAGGAGCTCGAGGGCGGGGGATTCGCGCCCGTCCCCTCGCGCGCCATCGATGGCCGGGACGCCGATGCCTTCTTCCTCGACGAGGAGAAGGTCGTGTGGGATTGGCCGGATGTCGCCGGCCGCGCCATTGAGGACCTGCGCTGATGGCGATCAAGGGCAGTCTCAAGGAAGCGTCGCTCCCCGACGTCCTGCAGCTCCTCGCGATGGGGCAGAAGACGGGGTGCTTGTCGGTCGCCGACCGGAACAACTTCGGCTACATCTACTTCGACCGCGGCCGGATCTCGTACGCGTCGATCGTCAACCGGCGCGACCGCCTGGGCGACCTCCTCGTGAAGCACGGGGTGATCACCCAGCTCGAGCTCGATGTCGCGGTGGACGCCCAGAGCCGACAGCAGCGCGGCAAGCGATTGGGCGAGATCCTCATCGAGCAGAACATCCTCACGCGCGAGGAGCTCCACCGCTACATCCGCGTGCAGATCGAGGAGGCGGTGTACTATCTCTTCACCTGGACGCAGGGGACGTTCAGCTTCGAGGCCGACATGCGCCCCGAGGACCACGACGTCCTCGTGTCGATCAATCCCGAATCGCTGCTGCTCGAGGGCGCGCGCCGGGTGGACGAGTGGAGCCTGATCGAGAAGAAGGTGCCGAGCTTCGACATCATCTTCGACGTGGACCGCACGCGCCTCGCGCAGAGCGAGGCGCAACTCACGCCGGCGCAGGTGCAGCTGATCCCGCTCATCGACGGCCGCCGCGACGTCACGACGCTCATCGACGCGTCGGGGATCGGGGAGTTCGAGGTCGGGAAGGCGCTCTACGCGCTCGCCACCGCGGGCTTCCTGCACCGGCTGGGCAAGTCCCGCCCGGCGGACGACGGCGTGCGCGAGGCGCGCGTGGAGGAGCACCGCAATCTCGGCGTCGCCTTCTACAAGACGGCGATGTTCGAGGAGGCGACGCGCGAGTTCCGCCGCGTGGTCGAGCTCAACGAGGCCGACGTCCCGGCGCGCTTCTATCTCGGACTCGTGGCGATGCGCGAAGGAAAGTGGTCGGAAGCGGTGCTCACGCTGCGCGAGGCCGCGGCGCAGCCGAACACGAAGCCCGCCATCTTCCACAACCTGGCCTACGCGCTCGAGCGGATGGGGCACTACGACGACGCGCGCGAGGCGCTGCAGGAGGCGATCCAGCGCGGCGGCCAGGAAGATCCGCGCATCCGCACCTCGCTCGGCGTGCTCGCGCTGAAGAGCGGGGA
>JAYUMO010000269.1:0-2056 GCA_043762555.1 Gemmatimonadaceae bacterium
AAAAACACTCAGAAGCTGAGGCGCCTCCGGAGCGCTCTGATGCGTTCCGCGAAACCCGTGCGGTTGATCCGCGTTTATCCGCGTTCTCGTTGATCCGCGCCAATCCGCGGCGCAGCGCCTTTGTCGTTAGTTGTTCGGTGCGCCGGCGTCGATCCAGTTGACGATGTTCTGGATCTGGTTGGCGGTGAGGGGCTGCGCGGCGAGGGGCATGCGGGGGTGGAGGGGGCGCAGGAGAGAGTCGGGCTGGATCATCACCCACAGGTATGAGTTGGTGTGATCGCCCGGGAGGACGCGCTTCATCCCAGGGTTGAGCGTTGAAGTCACGTTCACGAGGCTCGCGTGCGAGGCGCCCGCGGCGAGCACGAGGCCGGCTTGGGCGGACACGGCCGTGTGGCAACCGCCCTGGGCGCAGCGCCTCGTGAGGAGCGGCTGGAGATCGGTGGCGAGCGATGGGTTCGCGATCAAGACGTCGGGGAGGCCGCCGGTGGGATCCTGTGGCGAGCTGAAGTCGGCGCAGGCGGCGAGCGCGACGATGATCGTCGCGATGAGGGCGGAGCGCGGCGCGGCGGTCACTTGCCGTTCAGCCGTATCGTGGCCGACAAGCGGCCGGTGAATACGCTGCCCGGCGCCCAGAAGAGGGCGCCGCCGAATCGCACGATCGGACTCACTACCCACGTCGCGCCAAACGTCCCGTAGCCCTCGGTCGCGTCCATCTTGAGGATCGGATGGTCGGTGACCGTCCCCGTGGGGCTCTGCACGCGGATGTCGAACGCGCTGTGGTATTGGACCACACCGATGTTGACGAAGGGGAGCACCGCCCCGTGCGCGAGCGATCCGGTGCCGTTCACCTCGAGCGCCCATTGGTCGGGCTCGAAGCGGTCCTTGCTCTCCATGCTATGGCACACTTGGGCGTAGTAGACCTCGAAGCTCTGGTTGCCGCTCGTCGCCAACGCCCTGTTGCAGGTGATCGGGCCCTCGACGTAGCCGCCCGTGTAAGTGATCCGCGGGACGATCCGCACCGTCTTCACCGTTCCGGCGAGCACCTCGGCCGCGAAGGAATAGATGCTCGGCGTCGCGCCATTCACTTGGACGGACGGCGTGTACGCGGCCTCGATCCCGATGTCGTAGGGCAGCCACAGGGTGACCTTCGGGTAGCCGAAGACGGTCGTGAGATTCGTCGCCTCGGGCTTATCGCGCCCCGCGGTGCGCTGATCGTAGCTGAGTGGCGGCACGTAGCCGAGGTTCGCCGTGACGTCCACCGTCCACGTCTTCGCCGGCGCCGGCGCCCCATCGGGCGCGAACACCATGAGCGCCGAGTAGTACCCGATGAGCGACCCCTCCGGATCGCTAATGGAATGCGTCTCGATGGCACGTTGTTGTGCGAGCGCCGGCGCGGCCGCCGCGAGGAGGAGGATCAACGAACGAGGAAGTGTCACTCACAGCACCCGCGTCAGGGAATGCCGGAGTCCGTGCACTGTCCGGCCCTCAACCTACCCTTGGAGCCCGCCTCTCGTTCCCGATGCGCAGTGAGTAGCGAGTAGTGCCGAGTGCCGAGGCCGAGTGCCGAGTGCCGAGACCGGTACTCAGGCCTGCTTGACCTCCGCCACGAGCTGGATCAACGAAGCCTTCGCGTCACCAAACAGCAACGAGGTCTTCTCACGATAGAACAGCTCGTTCTCGATCCCCGCGAATCCGGGATTCATACTGCGCTTCAGCACGATCACGCGCTGCGCCTTGTCGGCGTTGAGGATCGGCATGCCGTAGATCGGGCTGCCGGGATCGTTGCGCGCGGCGGGATTCACGACGTCGTTCGCGCCAACCACGAGGCACACATCCGCGCGCTCGAATTCCGGATTGATCTCCTCCATGTCGTACAGGCGGTCGTACGGCACGTTCGCCTCCGCGAGCAGCACGTTCATGTGCCCGGGCATCCGGCCCGCCACGGGATGAATGGCGTACTTGACTTCTCCGCCCTTCTTCTCGATCAGCTCGGCGAGCTCGCGCACCTGGTGCTGCGCTTGCGCCACCGCCAAGCCGTAGCCGGGGACGACGATCA
>JAYUMO010000270.1:0-2288 GCA_043762555.1 Gemmatimonadaceae bacterium
CCGACGACCCCCGGGAACACCGCCCCGCCCTTCGCGAGCCGCGCGAGCAAGTTGCCGCGTACCTCATCGCGCACCGACCGCGTGGCGACCTGTGGTGACGCGTACGGCGAGCGCGTGAGGGCGCCGAGAGTGCTGGGGAGACTGGTCACGATTCGGATTCTCGAGAAGGGCGCTGCGCCGCGGATCCGCGCGGATAAACGACGGATCAGAGCGGATGAACTGCATTAATAATGGTGGACGGCTAACGAGAGTGCTACGGCGCGCGTGAACGCGGTCGGTTGGTGCTGATGACGCGCTTGAACTCCGCGCTGGGGCCGAAGTTCAAGAGCAGGCCGACCTCGAGATCGGTGGCGCGAAGGTAGTTCACCAGCTGGGCGCGATGGGCGGCGTCGAGCCGGGCCGCGCACTTGCATTCGATGACGACAGACCTCTCGACGACGAAGTCTGGCTTACAGACGCCCACCGGTGCGCCGCGGAATCGGACGATGAGCGGGAGCTCCCGCTCGAACGAGATCCCCGAGCTCCGACGCATGGTCGCGTACGCCTGGGCGTACACCGACTCCAAGAAGCCCGCGCCCAATTCGTTGTACACCTCAAGAAAGATCTTGAGGAGCTTTCCCGTCAGCTCGCGGTGGGCGAGGCGTGCGGGGCCATCGGGCGGCAGGGAAGGATCGCTCTTCATCCGCGTCAATCCGCGGTCCCGATCTCCCGGACGCACCACCGAAACCTTGCAGGCCTAATCCGCCGGGCTCACGTCGACGAGGTTATCGTAGAAGACGGCGCCGTGGCCGAGGTCGGTCTCGAGTTGGGAGGTGGTCTGGTTCGCGTTGCGGCCGTCGACGGCGTACTTCCCCCACCAGATGCTCGGCGCCCACACGGTGGCGGTGCGCACTTGGTCGGAGACGCGCGCCACCGCCAGGAACTCGCCGCGGTCGTTGTGCACGCGCACCCGCGCGCCCGTCTCGATGTCGCGCGGCGCGGCGTCCATCGGATGGATGACCAGCTCCGGTTCGCGCGCGGCGCGGCGCAGCGACGCGACGTTCACGAAGGTCGAATTCAGGAACTGATGCGCCGGCGAAGAGACGAGCGTGAGCGGGAAGCGCGCAGCGAGCGCCGGCACGTTCTCCGGGAATTCACGAGGCGGTGTGAACGTCGGGAGCGGATCGAACCCCAGGGCGCGCATCCGCTCCGAGTGGAACTCGCACTTCCCGCTCGGCGTGAGGAACGCGCCGTCGGCGAAGGGGAGATAGGGGCGCGGCACGTTCAGACGCATCCAGCCGCGTTCCATCAGCGCGTCAAGCGTCACCCCTTTCAGCTTCTCCTTCCCGCTCGCGAGCGCCTGCCGGATGATCGTGATGTCGTCGTCGCGCACCGCCTCGTGCGCGATCCCCATCCGCGCCGCGATGAGTCGGAAGATCTCGCTGTTCGGCTTGCACGCGCCCAGCGGCGCGATGCTCGGCCGGTTGAGCGTCACGTAATGGTGGCCGTACGAGAGATGCAGGTCCCAGTGCTCGAGCTGCGTCGTCGCCGGCAACACGATGTCCGCCCAATCGGCGGTGTCGGTCTGGAATTGCTCGAGCACCACCGTGAACAGGTCCTCGCGCGCCAACCCGCGCAGCACCGCGTTCCGATCCGGCGCCACCGCCGCGGGATTCGAATTGTAGACGACGAGCGCCCGCACCGGCGGCCCGCCCGTGCCCGCGTCGGGACGGTTGAGCGCGTCGCCGAGGCGGACCATGTTGATCGAGCGCACCGGGGGCGCGAGATCCGGCCGCTCGAGCGCCGCCTTGTCGAACTCGAAGTTCGCGCTCGAGGACAGCTGCACGCCGCCGCCCGCGCGCCGCCAATGGCCGGTGATCGCGGGCAGGCACGCGATCGTCCGCACCGCCATCCCGCCGCCGTAGTGCCGCTGGAGGCCGTAGTTCACGCGGATGAACGCCGCGCGCGCGCGCCCATAGCGGCGGCCGAGGGAGACGATCGTCTCCGCGCTCAGCCCGGTGATCGCCGCGGCGCGCTCCGGCGCCCACTCCGCGGCGCGCGTCCGCAGTTCGGGGGCGCCGAGCGTGTGGCGCGCGAGGAAATCATCGTCCTGCAGCCCCTCGGCGAAGACGACGTGCATCATCGCGAGCGCGAGCGCGGCGTCGGTGCCGGGGCGGATGGCGATCCACTCGTCGCACTGCTCGGCGGTGCGCGTGCGCAGCGGATCGATCGCGATCACCGGCGCGCCGCGCTTCCGCGCCTCGAGCACGAAGGGCCAGAGATGCGGGTTCGCGGTGAGCGTGTTCGTC
>JAYUMO010000271.1:0-8975 GCA_043762555.1 Gemmatimonadaceae bacterium
AGCTACGCCAGCACGTGGTTTGGTGCCGGTGAGCTCACGGGCGGTCTGTCGTACGTCGCTTTCAAGTAGACCGCACCGGCAGGTTGCACGCGATGGATGCAGGAGGGCGGGGCCGCCGAATCCGGCGGCCCCGCCTTCTTTCTATCCTCCGTGGTCGCTACTTCCGGAGCAGCTTGAAGGCGTGATCCCAGCCGCCGCTGCGCACGCCGTAGTTCACCCAGAGGATGCACAGCGGCTCCAGCAGCCGCGCGCTCTCCATCCCGCCGGCGTCGATCGCCGGCCAGCCGAAGTCCTTGCAGATCGCGGTCACGAGCTCCTTCGCACCGCTGTCGTTCCCGCAGATGAACATGTCCGGCGGGCCGCCGGGGAATTTCGGGTTCACCATGTGCGCGTGACCCACGGTATTGAACACCTTCACCACGCGCGATTTCGGGAGCCAGCGCTGCACCTGCTCCCCGCCCGAATCGGTCTGGCCCAAGGCGAGTGTCGGCGGCGCATCCGGCCTGAACACGAGCGGGTTGGTGGCGTCCAGCACCACCTTGCCCGCGAACGCGGCCGGCGTCGCGAGGCGGATGGCGTTCTCGGTGCCGCTCCACAGTGTGGCCAGCACGAGCACCTCACCGAATTTCGCGGCATCCGCGAAGGTCCCCGCCTGCGCGCGCGGGCCCGCTTTGTGCGCCCAGTCGCGCGCCTTCGGATTCTTCGCATCCCGCGCGCCGATCATGACGTCACGGCTCAGCGCCGTGAAGCCGCTGCCGAGCGCGCGGCCCACCTCTCCCGTCCCGATGATACCGACCTTCATCGTCTCACCTCCAAAGCGGTCACCTTCTTGAGCCCGTCCGCGATCTTCTCCATTTTCACGTAGCAGCATCCACCGCCGGGGCATCCCTCCGGACCGTCCGGCGGCCAGAAGATCCCCCTATCGATCCCCTCCTTCCCCGGACCGCCGCCCCCGTCCACCGTAATAGTAAAGGAGTGCACACACTATCACCGGAGCCTTGCGTGAGCCAGAGCGAGCGTCGCCGCCGAGCCGGCGGGAGGATCGGATCATGACCGGATCGAAACGACCAGCGCTCGTCGCGAAAAGAAAGATGCCGGTGAGCGACGCCGCCGTGCAGGCGAAGACGGGCAAGACGTGGGCGCAGTGGTGCGCCGTGCTCGACCGCGCGAAGGCGGACACGAGATCGCATCGCGAGATCGCCGAGCTGCTGCATTCGAAATTCGGCGTCGGACCCTGGTGGACCCAGATGGTGACGGTCGGCTACGAGCGCGCGCGCGGCCGCCGCGCCGTGAACCAGACCGCGCAGGGCTTTCGCGCCAGTGTGAGCCGCACGATCGCCGCACCGGCGTTGGTCGTCTTTCGCCATTGGAGCGAGGCCCCGGCCCGCGACCATTGGCTGCCGCGGCAGCGATTCACCGTGCGCACGGCGATCGCGAGCAAGTCGCTCCGCATCACGTGGCCCGACGGCACCGACGTGCAGGTGATGATCACCGCGAAAGGGCCGCGGAAGAGCGTGCTCGAGGTGACGCACGGGAAGCTCACCGGCGCGGCGGCGGTGCGCGGCGCCCGATCGTTCTGGTCCGCCCGCCTCGACACGTTGCGGGACGCGCTCGAGGGTTAGCGCCGGGGCCGGTCGCGCGCGCCGCACGCTCGAAGCAATCGCCGCGGCTCCGGCGCGTTGGGAAAGAGCGCCCGCGCCGCGCCCGCCGCGTCGCGCACGCCGTCGCAATTCCCGCGCTCCTGTTCGAACAGCGCGAGCCGCATCTGGATGGGATAGCTCCCCGGATCGAGTTGCTGCGCGGCCTCCACTTGCGACAGCGTGCCCGCATCGCCGTAGACCGCCATCGCCGCGAGCTGCATCCCCGAACGAAGGACGATCACCCCACCCACGACCCCCACCGCCATCAGCGTACGCCGGCGCCCGTGCTCCGACAGCGCGAGGTTCCACCGCACCGGCGACGGCGCCGCGAGCGCGCCGAAGAGCGACCACGCCACGAGCGCCGGCGCGGGGAGCAGCAGCACCGCGTCGAACGCCCCTACGATCACCGTGACCACCAGCGTGGTCGCGAGCGCCAGCCCTTCGAGATACTCAGCGGCGCTGGACGCCCGGTCGGCGCGCCGCCACGCGCCCATCGCCAGCCCGACGAGCGCGAGCCAGATCGCGATGAGCGCCGGGACGCCGCGCTCCGCCGCGATCGCCACCCAATCGCTGCTCGGCCATGGGTTCGATGTCATCCCGTCGTCGAGATCGAGCGACGGATCGTTGGGTGCCGCCACCCGCGGGTACGCCACGGCCCAATTCCCGGCGCCCACGCCGAGCAGGGGATGCGCGGCCGCGATGCGCAGCGTCATCGCATACTGCACCACGCGACCGCGCCCGCTCCCCTCGCGATAGTTCACGACGCCGGTTACCGTGTCGAGATACGGCGAGTCGCTCCGCCATTCGAGCGTGTTCGGGAGCGCGACCGCCGCGAGCACGCCCACCACCGCGGCGAGCGCGAGCATCTGCATCCGGCGCGCCGAGCGCGGATCGCTCCAGCGCCGGTGCGCGCGCCAGAGACCGATCACGAGCAATGCGGCGCCGGCCCCCAGTCCGAGCCACGCCGCGCGCGTGCGCGAGAGCACGAGCCCGGCCGCGATCACCGCCATGCCCACGGCGCCGAGCGCCGCGCCCCACCCTCGGCGCGTGGTGATGACCGTGAACACCAACGCCGGCGTCCCGAGCGCCGCGAGGTGCGCCATGAAGTTGCGGTTGCCGAAGGTGCCGCCGGGCGCGCGATTGAGACTGAAGAGATCGGTCGTGACGCCGTACGCCTGCGCGAGCGCCGTCGCCGCGCCGAGCACGGCCGCGATGGCGCCGGCGGCGACGATCGGCCGACCGAGCCCCTCGGCCGCGGCGGTACGCGCCGCCCAGAAAGCCACCGCGCTCGAAAGGGTGATCGCCAATGCCCGCGCTCCGAGCCAGTGGTTCGTCGCGAGCAGCGCGCTCAGCGTGCTCAAGCCGAGATACGCGGCGAGCATGAGGTCCACGCGCGTCACTGCGAGCTGCCGCGCATGCCAAAGACTGGCCATCGCCACCGCCAGCGCGGCAGCGTGCAATGCGAGCTCCTTCGGCACGAAGAATCGGTCGAGGTCGAACGCCCGGTACCGCGATGCCGCGAGCACCACCGCGATCGCCCCGATCAAGAGCACCGCACGTACGACGCGGCCGCGCGTCATCGAGCGACGCCGAAGAGCTGGATTTCGAATGGCAGCATGTCGAGCAGAAAGATACTCCGTCGTGCCGAGTGCCGAGCGCCGAGTGCCGAGCGCCGAGTGCCGAGTGCCGAGACCTGCCGTTCCCCACCGCATGACCGCATCTTTCCGCCCATGACCAGATGGGTCTCCCTCATCATCGCGGCCAACATCGCGGTTTTCTTCCTCCAGCAGTCCGTACCCGGGGTCACGGAGGCGCTCATCCTCGTGCCCAAGGGTGTGGCGCTGCATCCGTGGACGCCCTTCACGTACATGTTCCTGCACGGAAGCGTCGGCCACATCCTCTTCAACATGCTCGCGCTGTACTTCTTCGGGCCGCGACTGGAAACGTTACTCGGCGGCGGGCGGTTCATCACCCTGTATCTGCTGAGTGGACTGGGCGGCGCGCTCCTCTCCTTCGTGCCGATGTACTACGCGTCGCAGATCCTGGGCGCGTCGGGCGCGGTGTTCGGCGTGGTCACCGCCTACGCGCGCGTCTGGCCGCGGGACCGGATCTACATCTACGGGGTCATCCCCATTCAGGCCTGGTGGTTCGTCATGATCATGGCCTCGATCTCATTGCTCGGCGGTATCGGCTTCAACATCCTGCCCGGCACCGCCCACTTCGGTCACCTCGGCGGCATCATCGTCGGCTGGCTCTATATGGCCGGGCTCGCCCGGAACTCGGGTGCGAAGCGATTCCAGCAGCGCGCGGCAGCCGCGCCGATCGCGTCCGACACCGACGCGCTCCGGCGCTGGGCCACGATCCCCGTCACCGAATTGCACGAACTCAATCGCGGCGAGGTGCTCCGGCTGCTCGAGAAGGCGCGCGCGGGCGGCGCACGGAGTCTCACGCTCGACGAGCGCGCGACCCTCGACCGCTTCAGTCGCGCGTAGCGCCCGCAGCGCGGGCAGTGCGCAGGCGGTCGAGATCGGCGAGCAGTGCGTTCGGCGACACCGGGCGGCCGAGGAAGTCCTCCATCACCTGCCGCGAGGAGCGCGCAAGCCCAAAACGGTAGAGCCGCGGCGTCACCCAAGCGTACCACGTCGGATCGCCGCGCGCGAAGTCCCCATGCTCCGCCTTCACCCGCGCCCGGATGTCGGCGATGATGATCGCACCGATCGCGTAGTTCGACATGTAGCCCGGCAGATCCACCAGCTGCCCGCGCCGCGCCCACCAGGAGAGCTCCGGATGCGGCCGGATGCGGAGATACTCCGATGTGAGCTGCGTCCACACCGCGTTCGGATCGGATTCGGGATGCGCGTGCATCCGGATCTCAAACAGCGACCAGCAGACGTCCATCATGATACCCGCGTAGCGGGCGCGCAGATCGTCGGCGAGCGACGCGGAGTCGCCGAGCCATCGCGCCTGCCACGCCGGCTCGTACACCTCGAGCGCGACGATATCGGCCAGCCCCTCTGTGAACGCGTCGTCGTCTGGCCAGTCGAGGAAGGCTGGTCGCGCGCGGATCGCGGCGATGTGGACGGCGTGCCCACTCTCGTGCAACAGCTCATTGAGATTGCCAAGCCCGGCGTAGCGGTAGGTGGCGAAGATCCACTCGTCGCCGGGCGCCCACGTGGAGGCCACTTGGCGGGCCCGGCGCCCGAAGGTCGTGAACGCCACCGGCGTCTTCCCCTCGCGTGGATCAAGGTCGTAGCGCACCTGGAGCGAATCCACATTGGCGCCCAACGCGCGATAGTACTCTTCGTTGAGAGCCCGGAGCCCGCGCGCCGAGATCTGGCCGTCGAGCCGCCTGTCGGCGCGGCCGCCGAGATAGTCGTAGTCCCAGGGCTCGATGACCGAGTCGGCGGTGACATCCCGCCAACGCGCGAGAATCGAGACGAGCCACCGCTCCATGAGCGCCGGATCCACACCCGCGGCACGCGCCGCCTCGTCGACCGGCGAGCCGTGCGCTCGCCAGCGGTCCGCGCTCAGCCGCACCAGCTGCCGGTACGGGCTAGACGGGCCGTCGTCTCCGTTCACACTGCGGAACACTGGCGTGAGCGCGCGGAAGAGCCGCTCTCGTTCCGCGGCGCTGTCGGTGCCCGGCAAGCGCCCAAGGATGGTGAGCCGGTCCAGCCGCTCGCCGTCGAACAGCACGTGCTGCGCCGCGTATCCGTAGCAGGCGTACACGCGCCGAGAAAGCGAGTCGAGCCCGTTGGGCAGCGCGGCGATCGTCGCGGCATCGTAGGCACAGTCGGGGCGCGCCGTGTCCAGGGGCGGTGCCGTTGCGGCATCGGCCGCCAGGTCGTTGGCCGCGGTGCCACGCATCGTTCGGAGGGCGCGCCGGTCCACGGTATCCAGCGCGGCGCTGTCCACACCCCGTAAGAGCGAGTCGAGATACGATCGCGCGGGCAGGTACGCACGGGCGGCGACGGTCAAGGAATCGCCGCCCTCGACGACGCCCGCGCCGCGCGCACGCGCGACATCCATGGCGTCCTTGAGCTCGCGAACGCGCTGGTACGACCGCTCGGCCGCCGCGAGCGACACCGTCGCGCTCGAGGTGGACGTCGGAGTAGCGCCCTTCGTGGCGCACGCCATCAAGAGCGCCGTGATGAGGATCGCGACTCGCCGCAGACTCGCCGCCCGATCGCTCACAGCGTGCTCCACCCCGTCCAGCCCGGGCCCCGCACCACGCGGCCCGGCAGCGCGCCCGTGTGCTCCCCGTCCTTCAGCACCTGTACGCCGTTCACGAACACATCGCTCACCCCCGTCGCGTACACCTGCGGCTTCTCGAATGTCGCGTGATCCTGGATCGTGGTCGGATCGAAGATCACGATGTCCGCGAAGTAGCCCGGCTTGAGCGATCCGCGGCGACGAAGCTTGAGGTTGGCGGCGGGAAGCGCCGAGAGCCGTCGCACCGCCTCCTCGAGCGGCACCACCTTCTCGTCGCGTATGTACTTTCCGAGGAAGCGCGCGAAGTTGCCGAAGGCGCGCGGATGATTGCTCGAGAGCAGGAACACCCCCTCGGGTGCCAGCGACGCTTCGTCCGAGCCGAAGCTCACCCAGGGGAGCGCCGCTTCGCGCTTCACGTTGCTCTCGTCCATGATGAAGTACACGGTCCCGACACGGCTCCCATCCTGGATCACGAGATCCATCGCGGTCTCCTCCGGGGAGGTGCCGCGCATCGCCGCCACCTGCGCCAGCGACTTCCCCGTGAGGTACTTGAGCGAATCCGCCTTGAACCCGATGAGCACGATCCGGTCGGGTGAGCCGGCCAGGCGGTAGAGACTCTCCCATTGCGAGGTGTTCGCGTTCATCTCCTGCTTCACCCGCGCGCGTGTGGCGGGGTTCTTGAGCCGCTCCGCCCACGCCTTGTAGCCGCCCTCCTGCACCCACGGCGGCATGCTCGCGTCCAGCCCGGTCGCGCCGGCGATGTACGTGTACATGTTCGCCGTCACCTTGATCCCGCTCGCGTTCGCGCGCTCCACCATCGCGACCACGCTGTCTAGCTTCCACCAGTTGTCCTTGCCGGCGAGCTTCAAGTGATAGATCTCCGCCGGCACGCGCGCCTCCCGCGCGATGGTGATCAGCTCCGCCACCGCCTCGAACACCGCGTTTCCCTCGCTGCGCATGTGCGAGATGTAAATACCGCCATACTCGCCGGCCGCTTTGCTCAGCCCGATGAGCTCATCCGTCTTCGCGTAGAACGCCGGCGCGTAGATGAGCGACGAGCCCACGCCGAGCGCGCCGTCGCGCATCGCGGCGCGCACGAGCTCCTGCATTCGCGCGAGCTCGGCGGCCGTGGGCGGACGGTCGGCGTAGCCGAGCTCGTGGATCCGCACCGTCGTCGCGCCCACGAACGACGCGACATTGGTGGACACCCCCTTTTTCTCGAGCCCGCGCAGGAATTCATCGAGCGTGGTCCACGTGATCGGATACTTGATGTCCCCTTCGGACTCGAGCCACTCTTTCTTCATCGTGTCGGACAATGGCCCCATCGATCCGCCCTCACCGAAGACCTCGAGCGTCACTCCTTGGCGGATGTCGCTCTGCGAGTGCCCGTCAGCGAGGAGCGTTTCTTCCGAGCCGCTGAGCATGTTGATGAAGCCCGGCGCCACGGCGCGACCGTGGGCGTCGACCTCGCGCCGGCCGCGCGCCGCGCCCAGGTCACCGACCGCGGCAATCGAATCGCCGTCGATCGCCACATCGCCGGCCGTGGGCGGCCGACCGGAGCCGTCGTAGATCATCCCGTGACGGATGATCGCCTCGTAGGTGCGGGGCGCAGCCTGCGCGGAGGCGAGCGCCGCGAAGACAAGCGCGGTGATCGCGAAGAGCACTCGAGTGTGCATGAGGACCGGGGGAGAAGGGACGCGCTGAGTCTACCGCGCGACGGGGATCTCCACCAGCGCGATCGCTCGGCCCTGACGGGCTCGCATCATGAGCCCGGCGAGGCGCCGCGGGAAGAGCCCGCTTGCGCGATCGCTCGCGAGGCGACCAATTGTCGGCTCACCCCTCCCGGCCCGACACTGCCATGAACCGCTCCTCCGCCCCGATCCTTCTCCTGCTCGCCGCCTGCGCCACCGCCGGCACCAAGGGCGCCGCCGTCGAAGCGCCGCGCGGCCCCAACACCACCTACGATCTCGTCATCGCACATGCGCGAATCGTCGACGGCACCGGGAACCCGTGGTTCTTCGGCGACGTCGCCGTCCGCGGTGACTACATCGTGCGGGTCACGCCAAGTGGCGCGCTCGACAACGAGACCGCCACCACGCGCGTGGATGCCCACGGCCTCGTGCTCGCACCGGGTTTCATCGATCTCCAGGGGCAGTCGGACAGTGCCCTCCTCGTCGGCGACGGCCGCGACGTCAGCAAGATCACCCAGGGCGTCACCACCGAGATCCTCGGCGAGGGCACGACGCCGGCACCGGTGAACGCGAAGATCCTCGCGACGATCCCCGCATCCGATACCATGGACCGACGTGTCCGCAGCGCGTTCTCCGGTTCGCACGGCTTCGGGAATTGGCTCCTGGCCATGGAGCACCATCGGAACTCCGTGAACGTCGGCTCCTTCCTCGGCGCTGCGACGGTTCGCGTGTACGCGAAAGGAGAGGCGACCGGCGCCGCGAGGGCCGCCGAGCTCGACACGATGCGCGTCGTCGTCCGGCGCGCGATGGAGGACGGCGCCTTCGGGATCGCGAGCGCGCTCATCTACCCACCAGGTTCCTTCGCCGGCACCGACGAGCTCGCCGAGATGTCGAAGGCGATGGCGCCGTATCATGGCGTCTACATCACCCACATGCGCTCGGAGGAGAACACCCTGCTCGAAGCGATGGACGAAGCGCTCGCGATCGGCCGGCGCGGCGGGGTCCCGGTGGAGATCTACCATCTCAAGGCCGCCGGCCCGCGCAATTGGTCGAAGGCGCCGGCGATGGTGGCGAAGATCGATTCCGCGCGCGGGGCCGGGCAGGACGTGGGTGCCACGATGTATCCCTATTCTGCGAGCGGCAACAATCTCTCCGCGTGCCTCCCGCAGTGGGCCAGCGCCGACGGGAAGCTGCTCGCGAATCTCAAGGATTCCGCGACGCGCGCACGCATCATTCGCGATGCGACCGAGATGAGCCCGAACGCGCTCGATCTCTGCCAGACCGTCGGCCCCGACCGGATCATGGTGGTCGGGCTGCTCACTCCCGCGCTCAAACACTACGACGGATGGCGGCTCGACAAGATCGCCGCCACCATGAACAAACCGTGGGCCGAGGCGCTGGTGGAGATTGTCATCGCCGAGGACAACAAGAC
>JAYUMO010000272.1:0-4769 GCA_043762555.1 Gemmatimonadaceae bacterium
CGCAGTCCGCCGCTGCGATGCGCCTGGAGCGCGATCACTTCCTGCGCCGCCTTGCTCGCCGCATACACGCTCAGCGGGCGCTGCTCGGCCGTCTCGACCAACGGCAGCTCGGCGGCGTCGTGCCGGCCGTATTGCTCTCCGCTCCCGGCGACGACCACCACCGGGTCGAGCGCTCCCGCGGCGCGGCGCATGCGCAGCTCGCCGAGCAGGCGCGCCGCGCCGCCGGCGTTGACGTCCACCGCCGCACCCGGATCGGCGTCCGCCGCCGGCACGAAGGCGACGCCGGCGAGATGGAACACGATGTCCGGGCTCGCGGCGTCGAGCGCGCCGCGCAGATCATCCATCCGGCGCACGTCGCAGGCGCGCCACGCGACCGCGCGGCGCTCCTCGGCGCCGAGAGCGCCGGCGGGGATCTCCTGGTCGATGGTGGTGCCCGTCACCGCGACGCCGCGATGCAGCAGCTCGCGGCAGAGCCACTGGCCGGCGAACCCGGCCGCGCCGGTGACGAGCGCGCGCCGCATCGCTAGCGGCGCGGGGTATGCCGGGCCAGGTCCGCGTCCACCATCATCTGCACCAGCGCCGGGAAGGCCACCTGCGGCGCCCACCCGAGCCGCGTCCGCGCCTTCGTGGGATCGGCGACCAGCAGATCCACTTCGGCCGGCCGGAAGAACCGCTCGTCCTGCTTCACGTACTCGCGGTAGTCGAGGCCCACCGCGCCGAAGGCATGCTCGCAGAGCTCGCGCACCGACCACGTCTTCCCGGTGCCGATCACGTAGTCCTCCGGCGTGTCGGGCTGGAGCATCCGCCACATCGCATCCACGTAGTCGCCGGCGAATCCCCAGTCGCGCCGCGCGTCGAGATTGCCGAGTCGCACCTCGGTGGCCAGTCCCAGTTTGATGCGCGCGGCGGCGTCGGTCACCTTGCGCGTCACGAACTCGAGGCCGCGACGCGGGCTCTCGTGATTGAACAGGATGCCGGACACGGCGTACAGCCCGTAGCTCTCGCGGTAGTTCACGGTGATCCAATGGCCGTACACCTTCGCCACGCCGTACGGGCTCCGTGGATAGAAGGGCGTGGCCTCCCGCTGCGGCGACTCCTGCACCTTGCCGAACATCTCGCTCGAGCTCGCCTGATAGAGGCGCGCCATCGGCGCGGCCTTGCGGAGCGCCTCGAGCACGCGCGTCACGCCCAGCCCGGTGAACTCGCCGGTGAGCACCGGCTGCGTCCACGATGTCTGCACGAAGCTCTGCGCCGCGAGGTTGTACACCTCATCGGGCTTGCAGGCGGCGATCGCGTCGACGAGGGAATGCTGGTCGAGGAGATCGGCGGAGAGGAGCTCCACCTGGTCCACGAGGTGCGCGATGCGCTCGTAGGGCGTGGTGGAGCTGCGCCGGATCACCCCGACAACGCGGTAGTCCTTGGCGAGCAGGTGCTCGGCGAGGTAGGAGCCGTCCTGCCCCGTGATCCCGGTGATGAGCGCGGTAGGCATGGCTGCGTCGAAGGTACGAGGGGTCAGCGCGGGGCGCACGCCGGCGGGCGCGCGTCCGCATAGAAAAATAGGGAGCCGAACCGCGGCTCCCTATCCCGGATACTTGGCGCCGCGACGGGCCTCACGCGACCGGCGTGCCGCGCGGCGCGCGCTGGATCTTGCCCGCCGCGAGACAGCGCGTGCAGACCTTGATCTTCGTGATCTTCCCGTCAACGAGGATCCGCGCCACCTGGAGGTTCGGCTTCCAGACGCGCCGGGTCCGATTGTTCGCGTGCGAGACGTTGTTCCCGAAGGCGACGCCCTTCTGGCACACGTAGCAGCATTTGCTCTGCATGGTCAGCCCTCGATCAGCTCGATACGCGCCATCTCGGCGCCGTCACCCTTGCGGTGACCGGTCTTCAAGATCCGCGTGTACCCGCCGGCGCGCGTCGCGAATTTCGGACCGATCTCCTTGAAGAGCTTATCGGCCGTGGAACGCTGCTGCACGTGCCGGCCCGCGAGCCGCCGCGCGTGCACGGTGCCCGCCTTGGCCTTCGTGATCAACTTCTCGACGAACGGCCGGAGCTCCTTGGCCTTCGCCTCGGTGGTCTCGATCGCGCCGTGCTCGATGAGCGCTTTGGCGAGCCCGCGCATCAGCGCCAGCTTCTGTTCGGTGGTGCGGCGGAGCTGCCGCCCCGCTTTCTGATGGCGCATGGTGCCTTACTCCTCGTCGTCCGGTGCGGCGGCGGCGGCACGGCTCGGCGGCGTCCCCCAATCGGTGACGCGCACCCCTTCCGGCCCCTCGTCGTACCGCATCCCGAAATTCAATCCTTCGCGCTCGAGCAGGGTCGCGATCTCCTGCAGCGACTTCTTGCCGAAATTCTTGACCTGCAGCATCTGCGTCTCCGTTTGCCGAACCAGGTCGCCGAGCGTGCGGATGTCCGAGTTCTTGAGCGAGTTCACCGACCGCACCGACAGCTCGAGCTCATCGATCGGCGTCAGGAGCAACTGCCCCAGCCGGAGCCCGTCGCCGGAGTGATCCCCCTCGACGCCGGGAACGCCCTGCGCGTGCGAGCCGAAATTCGCGAAGAACTGGAAGTGCGTCTGCGCCAGCGCGGCGGCGTAGCTCACCGCCTCCTCCGGCGTGATCGTGCCGTTGGTCTCGACGGTCAGCGTGAGCCGGTCGTAGTCGGTGCGCTGCCCGACGCGCGTCTCGGCCACCGCGAAGTTCGCGCGGCGCACCGGATTGTAGATCGCGTCGATGCGCACGAGATCGATCGGCAGCCCGCGGTCGGCGGGATGCTGGTCGGCCTCGAGATAGCCGCGCCCCTTGTTGACGTAGAGCTCGATGTTGAGCTCGCGGTCGTCCTGCAGCGTGAGGAGGTGATGCGCCGGGTCGATGATCCGCGCCGCGCCCGATTCCTCGATGTCCGCCGCCGTCACCGGGCCCGCGTCGCTCTTCCGGATCCGCAGCACCGTTTCGTCCACGTCATCGGCGAGGATGAGCGTCAACGTTTTCAGGTTGCCGATGATCTGGTGTACGTCCTCCACCACGCCCGGGATCGTCTGGTGCTCGTGGAGCACGCCGTCGATGCGGAATCCCCACACCGCGGAGCCGCGCAGCGACGAGAGCAGCAGCCGCCGCATCGCGTTGCCGAGCGTGTGGCCGAAGCCGCGCTCCAAGGGTTGCACCCGAAACTCCGCGACGTTGGGATTGTCCTCCCGCTTCGTCGCTTCCACCACCTGCGGGCGAACGAGGCCCGTCAGTCCGATTGCCTGCGCCATGCGTGAATTCCTCAAATGGTCCGACCGGGAGAGCCCGGCCACGCTTCACCCCGCCCCTAACGCGCGGTGAACCCGTACGGGAGTTAGGGTCCCGACCAATCCGGCGGCGCGCCGGCGCGGGCCGCGGTAATGCGATCGCGTTACTTGCTGTAGAGCTCGACGATCAGCTGTTCCTGCGCCGCCACCGGGATATCGGTGCGTGAAGGACGCTCGAGCATCTTGCCGCTGAACGTCTCCTTGTCCACCGCGAGCCAGGAGAGCGGCACGCCGCGTCCCGCCTGCTCGAGCGCGGCGACCACCGACACTTGCTCGCGCGACGCCGGACGCACGCGGATCTCCTCACCCGGGCGCACGAGATAGCTCGGGATGTCCACCTGCTTCGCGTTCACCTCGATGTGCCGGTGCCGGATGAGCTGGCGCGCCGCCTTGCGGCTCGCCGCGAAGCCCATGCGGTACACCATGTTGTCGAGGCGGCTCTCGAGGGCGCCGAGCAGATTGTGCCCCGTCACACCCGGGAGCTTCGACACCCGCTCGAACGTGTTGCGGAACTGCAATTCGCTCACGCCGTACATGCGCTTCACCTTCTGCTTCTCACGCAGCTGCTTCGCGTACTCCGACGCCTTGCGCCGGCGCGCCGTCGCCTGGCCGTGCTGGCCGGGCGCGTACGGACGGCGCTCGACCGGACACTTCTCGGTGAAGCACTTGGTGCCTTTCAGGAAGAGCTTCGTGCCCTCCCGGCGGCACTGGCGACAGCTGGGACCCGTGTAGCGCACGGCTCAGACCCTCCGGCGCTTGGGCGGACGGCACCCATTGTGCGGGATCGGCGTCACGTCCTTGATCGACTTGATCTGCAGCCCCGCGGCGGCGAGCGCCTGGATCGCGGACTCGCGCCCGCTGCCGGGGCCCTGCACGCGAACATGCAAACGCTTGACGCCCAGATCCTTCGCCTCCTTCGCGCACATTTCGGCGGCGACGGTCGCGGCGAAGGGCGTCGACTTCTTCGATCCCTTGAACTGTGCCTTTCCCGACGACGCCCACGCCACGGTATTGCCGTGCATGTCGGTGATCGTGATCAGCGTGTTATTGAACGTCGCGTTCACGTGGGCGATCCCTTCGGCCTCGACCACGCGTTTGGCTTTCTTTGCGACACCGGGTTTTGCAGTTGCCATGCGAATTCTTTCCCTCTACCTGAAGTCAACAGTGTGCGGTCGTCGTTGCCGAGGCCGAGGCCGAGACCGGCGTTTCCCGAGACCGGCAGCTACTTCGTAACCTTCTTCTTGCCCGCGATCGCGCGGCGGGGCCCCTTCTTCGTGCGCGCATTCGTGTGCGTCCGCTGGCCGCGCACCGGCAGGCCCCGGCGATGCCGGACGCCGCGGTACGAGCCGATGTCCATCAGTCGCTTGATGTTCATCGCGACCTCGGTGCGGAGCGCGCCCTCGACGCGAATGTCCTTTTCGATCGCCTGACGGAGCTTGGTGACGTCCGCGTCGACGAGATCCTTGACGCGAATGTCGGG